>CBDTWX010000299.1:0-7086 GCA_965364305.1 uncultured Thermoanaerobaculia bacterium | reverse complement strand
CGCTGCTCGTCATGCGGTATCCCGATCCGTCTCGCCAGATGCCGTTCTTCGAGCCCGAGGTTACCAGCGACGAGGATGGCCGGTTCTTGATCGCGGACCTCGAACCTACCGGCGAGGTCTATCTGCAGGCCCGGGCCGAGGGTTTGGTGCCCGAGGCGCCGCTCAAGGTCGAGATGCCGCCGGATGGCGAGGTCGAGGTTGCGATGGCGGAGGAGCGTGTTGTCGAGGGCCGCGTACTCGATGCGCGGGACGACTCGCCGATGGAAGGGGCGTCGGTTCGATTGTCGGTGGTCAAACGCTCAGCGTCTCAAGGTGGTGGAGCGCAATTCATGACGCGAGCCGGCGACTCCACAACCGATGCTTCGGGCGAGTTCCGCATTTCCGGGCTCTCGTCCGGCGAGTTCGAGCTTTACGCGTCCGCCGACGGTATGCAGATGGTCCAGCAAAAGTTGGTGATCGGAGAGTCGGACACCGAATCGCTGGTCATCAGGCTCGAGCCCGGTCTCGAGCTGCGGGGCCGGGTGGAGACCGCTGACGGCAAACCGGCTGCCGGGTTGAGGGTGAGCGCGGCCCCCGCATCGCGGAGCTACCGAACTGGGATGATCACCTCTTCCGGGACCCAGACTGACTCAGATGGTCGTTTTCATGTTGACGGTCTCCGTCCGGGGACCCATTCGATCACTTCGCGATCCGAGAGCGGTCTCACGGCCCGCGCGACCGCCGAGGCCGGGCAGCCGGAGGAGGTTGTCCTGCGGTTTCCCAGGGGCACGACGATCAGCGGGACCGTTTTCGGCCCAGAGGGCTCGCCCGTTGGTGGGGCCTCGGTGCGTGGTTTCAGCCGGGGCGCCGGGCAAATGATCGGGGACGAGACCGGGGCGGACGGACGCTTCGAGCTCGAGAATGCCGTCCCCGGAATCTGGAATCTCCTCGCTGAGGCGGAAGGGCTCGCACGGGCATCCGAGGAGATCGAGGTGGGCGAAGGACGACCGGAATCCGTCGATCTGCACCTTGAAAGGGGCGCGACCATCGTCGGTGAGGTGCGTGGTCTCAGCGCATCCGAGCTCGAAAGCTGTGCGGTGCGCGCCAGTGGTGGCGGTGACGCTCGACCCGATGGCGACGGCAAATTCCGCCTCTCGGGAGTTGCGTCCGGCGAAAACCAGGTCACGGCGACGGAGATGATGACGGGGCGCGAACGGTCGGTGCGGGTCGATGTTCCGGAGACCGGTGAAAGCGATCCCGTCGTGATCGACTTCGGTTCGGGACTCACGGTTTTTGGCACCGTGACACGTGGCGGTAGAGCTGTGCCCGGAATGACGATTGCGGTCTTCGGTGTGGTCGTTTCGGCCTCGGGCGACACGGTCAGCGGACCGGACGGTGGCTGGCGGGTCGGTGGGCTGGAGCCGGGAGAGTATCAGGTGGCGGTGCAGTCGCATTCGGGCGAGATCCTGACCGGCGACCACGTGCTGCTCGAGGCCGACACCGAGCTCGACCTCGAGCTGCCGACCGGCACCCTCGTGGGACGCGTCCTCGAAGCAGAAAGCAGACGACCTATCGACGGCGCGGCGGTGTCAGTGACAGGTTCTACGGTCCCACCGGTACTGCGCTCGGCCACCAGCGACGCAGTCGGAGGCTTCGAGGTTTCGGGTCTCGGCGATGGCGAATTCACCGTCATGGCCAAGGCTTCCGGCCATGCGCCGGCCCAAGAGGTGACCGTCCTTGCCGATGGTGCGGTGAATGAGCTGGAACTGTTGCTCGAAGCCGAGTCGACAACCGTGTTGGTGGTGCGGGAGCCCGACGGATCACCGGCCTCCCGGATTTACCTCGAAAGCCTGGCCGGCGGGATGCTCGGCCCGTCGATCTCTTCGGCATGCCTTGGAGGCGGACGATGTGAGGTCAAGGACCTGCCGCTGGGCCGGTGGACGATCATGGTGCGTGGGCAAGGTATGGCGCTGATTGTTGCGGATGTCCCGAACGAAGAGATACCGGTCCAACTTCGCACAACGGGTGTCGTGAGGATCAACGCGCCCGAGGACGAAGGCGGCGCCGCATGGCAGGTGCGGTTGATCGAGGCGGCCACCGGCATCGTGGCTCCGGTATCACAGTGGTACAACCCGACCCGGAGCGAGTGGGCGCCGGTACGGGCATCGGGTCTGATGCTGGGGCTTCCCGAGGGTGGGTGGCGGGTCGAGGCCGCTGCACCGGACGGGACCGTGTCCATCCACGACGTGACCCTCACGGCCGGGGAAACCACCGAGGTGATGCTGGAGTAGACCCACCCGGCCACCCGATGCTCGATACTGGATGCTCGATCCGCCCACGCCCCCCGGGGCTTGAGGCTTGGGGCCTGTCCGGCCGCCGACCCATCGCAAACTGCCCACAGATCCCTCCACTCGTTCGCTCCGCTCTCTCGGTCGGGATGACATATTGGAGGACCTCGGTCGTGTTGAAAGGATGGTCGGTCGAGGAAGGTGTCATTCCGAGCCCTTTACGCCGGGGGTCCGGCGGTGTTTTATGGGAAGAACAGGGGATCGGACTGATTTTGTGGTGATTTCCCAAAGGTTTCAAAATCAATGCGTTATGAAATTTGTTCTTCGGGAGCGAGTCCATAGGCCGAGTCGAGGAATCTGTGGGGCGGCTTCAGGGAGCGCGCCCAATGATGTATCCGACCGCCATTGCTGAGAGGGTCGGTTTACGACTTCGATTTGACTCGTACCTCAGCGCGCTTCCCGAGAGGAGCCAGGCACGCCGACTCGAGGCGAGTCGGGATGCCGGGCACCTCCGCTGAACGCGGTTCCACCCGCCGTGGTAGTGAAGCCGTTCATGTGAAGGGGTGGGTGGGCGGGAAATCCGAAATCCGAAATCCGAAATTCTGAATTCAAGGCCTGGCGGAGGGCGGGTGGAATTCAAAATTCAAAATTGAGAATTCAAAAATGGCATGGGGGTGGGCGGAACGTTCTAACGTTTTAACGTTCAAATATTAATGTTGTTTTTGGGTGGATGGGCGGCATTCCGAATTCAGAATTCCGAATTCAGAATTCCGAATTCCGAATTCAAAATTCGTCCTCGTCCTCCTCCTCAAAGTTGTCGTTGGTTTTGTCAGGCTGCGCCCACTTCTTGACCACCACGACCGCTTTCATGTGGTCGATCACCTCGATGCTGATGTCCTTGGCAAGGGATTCGAGCTCGGCGAGTGCGGGGCCGTAGAACAGTGCGTCGAGGATCGACCCGGCGACCGCTTGGACGGCCTCCTGGCCCTCTGGGCTGTCGATGGTCGTCGCGATGGTCTCGAGGGTGGTTTCGAGAATGACCTCTCCGACCGTCCTCACCACCGGTCGGACGACGACGTGGGGCAGAGGCAGGGCGTGCAGACTCTCGGACTCGTCGACCGCGGTCTCCAGATTGAGCTCGAGCAGGTGGCGGAACCGCTCGATGGTCTCCTGATCGGTGAGGATGGCGCGAATCTGGCCGACCACAACCCGTTCGATCTCCTCGCGTCTCGGTTCGACAGTGGCGGTCGCGATGCGGACGTGGGTGCCGTCGAGGATCTCTTCCCGATACTCGTCGAGGAGCCGCACTGCCACCCGGTCGGAGACCTCCTCGGTGATGATGTTCGAAATGTAGGCCACGCCGCGGCTGAGGAAATCCCTGCCGACCTGTGACAGCTCGGATTGGCGAAGCCGCATGTAGATCGAAACGATGCGCAGGAGTCGCAGCGGTCGCAGCGCGGTGACCGGAATCAGGCTCAGCAGGTCGTACCAGTAGAAGATGGGGAAGAAGTACCATCGGGCGTAGGTCCGGCGTCGGACGGCCAGGAACCAGCGCGCCATGAACTCGATCCAGAAGAGCACCAGGAACGGAAGATCGATGAGCCAGAACCGGTCGATCAGGTCGCCATCGAGATCGAAACCGCGGAAGTAGTTGACGGAGAGCAGCGGCTCGATTCGGCGGTTGAAGAGCTCGAATCGGTGGTTGAGCAACTCCGGTGGCCCACCCCAGAACTCATCGGCGACCTCGGTGACGATCACGGGATTGGTGTAGTGGGTTCCGCTGTGGTTGGTCGCCCGAGCCATGGTGACCCAGATGGCGTCGAGGTCCTTGGTCTGTCCTGATCGCAGGAAAGGGTTTTCGAGAAAGATTCGGGCGCTCAGCATTCGGAGGTTTTCGAGCCTCTCACCGAGCGCTGGGGCGGTGGGATCGAGCTCGAAGAGGCTTTCGGCGGCCGTTGCCTCGGTGATCAACTTCTCGGTGAGCGGGTGCGATGTGATGCCGAGCACCGGGTCCCAGACCCGGGTGACCACCGGTACGTACCGGAAATATGTGGGCCGCAGCCAGAGGTAGGTGAGATCGAAGACGATGACGGTCAAATTGATGATCACCATCCACACCATGAAGAGGTCCCACAGCGCATGGAAGGTGATCCTGCCGTATTTTTTCCGCCATCTCCGGAAGGAATACATCTGTTCTCCTGACAGCCTGCACATTGTACGACTTGCCGAGCCGGTATATTTCACCATGTCGCGGCGCATGACGTGAAAGCCGCATTGAAATGTGGGGTTTGCGATCTGAGCTACAATTCGGGAACCAGCGGTGCCGGTCGGGAGGTGCTCATGCCGAAGCTGTCAGCCAAGTCCTCGATGCTGCAAGAGTCGCCGATCCGCAAGCTCGCGCCGCATGCCAGAGCGGCCGAGGCCCGCGGCACCAATGTCATCTACCTCAATATCGGGCAGCCCGACATGCCGACGCCGCCGGAGATGATCGCCGAGCTCCACGGGCTGTCGTTGGCGACCCTCGCCTACGCCCCGAGCGAGGGACTGCCCCAGGCCCGGGAGGCGTGGAGCGCGTTCTTTCGCAGCTGGAACATCGGTTTTTCGCCCGACGAGATTCTCGTCACCGCGGGAGCCAGCGAAGCGATCACCTTCATCCTGGCGATCGTCGCTGGAGGCGGCGGAGAGGTCCTGGTCTTCGAGCCCTGCTACACCAACTATCTGAGCTTTGCCGCCCAGGCCGATGTGAGGATGGCGCCGATTACCCTCAAGGTCGAGGACGGCTATCATTTCGGATCGATCGAACGGCTCCGCGCCCGCATTACACCAAAGACCAAGGCGATTTTGCTCTGCAACCCGTCGAACCCCACGGGGACCGTCTACACCGCCGAGGAGCTCGAGGCGGTGGCGCAGGTGGCGGTGGAATCCGATCTCTTCGTGATCTGTGACGAGGTCTACCGGGAGTTCGTTTTCGACGGCGGTACCGTGCGCAGCTTCACCCAGTTTAGGGATCTCGCGCAGCGGATCATCGTCGTCGACAGCGTGTCAAAACGTTTCAACGCCTGCGGCGTTCGGATCGGATGTATGGCCACCCGCAACCGCGAGATTCTCGACGTGGCGCTGCGTTTCTGCCAGGCGCGGCTGTCGGTGCCGACCGCCGAGCAGCTGATGGTCGTTCCGATGCTCGAGAACGGCAGAGCGTACTCCGAGAAGCTGTGCGGCGAGTACCAGGCGCGGCGGGATGCGGTGTTCAGCGGTCTCGCCGCCATCGACGGTGTCAGCCCGCATCGTTCCGAAGGCTCGTTCTACACCATGACGAGGTTGCCGATTGATAGCTGCGAGGAGTTCGCGGTCTTTTTACTTCGCGACTTTGACCTCGACGGCGAGACCGTGTGCCTCGCCCCGGGTGAGGGCTTTTACGTCACGGACGGTCTCGGGGTCGACGAGGTGCGAGTCGCCTTCATGTACGACCCTGAGACCCTCGACCGTGCGATGCGGATCCTGGATGCCGCCGTCGCCGCCTATCCCGGGAAGCTGGCCACCGCGGGAGTCTGACTCCTGAAACCCGAAATTCGAAATCCGAAATTCCCTGGGTGGGCGGGAATTCCTCATTCCGCATTCACTGTGTGGCTTGCTCGATCCGCTCGAGCGCCTGGAGCGGCCCCAGGGCCACCAACACATCGCCAGCCTCAATCCGCTCGGCCGGTCCCGGATTGAATGTGCTGACGTCACCCCGCTTCAAAGCGACCACGATGATGCCGAATCGCTGGCGGACCTCTGCGCCCGCGAGGGTCTTGCCGGCGAGATCGCTAGACGGGTGGACGACCACCTCCGCAAGCTCGAGCTCCACCGACGAACCGAGCAGTGAGGCATCAATAAAGTCGGCGACGGCGGGCTTGAGTGCGGTGATGGCGAGACGGGTGCCGCCGACCCGATAGGGGTTGAGGACCCGGTCGGCACCCGCGAGCTGCAATCTCTCCTCGGCGCCATCCTCGACGGCGCGCGCAATGATCGTGATCTCCGCGTTGAGCTGTCGGGCGAGCAAAATCGAGTAGACGTTGTGGGCGTCATCAGCGAGACAGGCGATCAGGGTTTTGGCGCGCTCCACACCGGCCGCACGAAGCACCTCTTCCTGAGTGGCGTCTCCGTAGACTGTCGGGACATGGGCCTCCTCGAGGTCACGGCAGCGTTCGGGGTCAAGCTCGACAACGGTGAACGGGACCCGGCGCTCGCGGAGCACCTCCACAACGGCGTGGCCCATTCGGCCGTGACCGCACACCACGATGTGTTTGGAGAGTCTTTTGATCATGGTCAGTTCCCTTCGCAGACCGATCAGCCGTCTGACGTCGGTGTCGAGCATGGCGCGAGCGAACTCCGAGGCGATCAGGAGGATGACCCCTATTCCCCCCAGGGCGAGCAGGATGGTGAATGCACGACCGGCCCGCGACAGCGGAAAAGCCTCGCGGAATCCCACCGTGGTGACGGTGATGGTGGTCATGTAGAAGGCATCCCAGAATCCCTGGTCCTCGATTGCCATGTATCCGACCGTGCCAAATCCAAGGATCAAGATCCCCAGCAGGATCGAACGCAACAAGACGCGACGGCGGCGAGCTTCCACGTGACTATCGTACATGGTGAGCGGGGGAGCATGGGAGCGGGAGAATTCGGAATTCGGAATTTCCGCCCACTCACCCGGTCGCAGGTCTCAGGCTCCACCCACCCACCCCTTGACATTGCGGAACGAGAATTTAGCCTTTTGTCGACCTGCGACCTGCGACCTGCGACCTGCGACCTGCGACCTGCGACCTGCGACCTGCGACCT
>CBDTWX010000298.1:0-7090 GCA_965364305.1 uncultured Thermoanaerobaculia bacterium | reverse complement strand
TGTCTCCTGTCGACGAGCGGCTCTACCAGACGCCCTCCGGTGACCGGCGGGTCGGACGGCTGGTCTTCGCCGACGAGGGTGGACGGTGGGTGGTCGAGCGAACCGAAGGTGTTCGTGGCGGTGAGGCGACGGTTCACGGTCCGATGGGTGAGGCGTCGGGCGACGAATTCCTCGCACCGATCACCCATGGTATCAGCCCAGGTGTCTATCGCACGGTCTTTGCGTTCTCGCTGGAGGAGCTCTCCGATCTGGGTTCTTTGGTCGACATCCAGTCGCGGCTCTATGCGACCACGACGGGTCTCCGCGTCAACCCGCATGATGTCCTCGAAGAGCTCCGCAGGGGCGCAGACGAGCTGTGGGCTCCGAAGGCTCGCACCAAGCACATCCACAAGCTGAATAAGGAGCTCGGTTCGGTGCGTGAAAAGCGCCGCCGGCTCGACGAGATTGCGGAGGGCTTCCGCGCCGATCGTGAGCAGCGTGCGGCGGTGGAGATCGAGCTCGAGGAGGCCGAGGAGAGTCTGCGCGTCGCCAGATCGAAGGAGGAGCGTCTGGTTGCCCTTGCCGCCGAAGTAAGGCGGTTGGAGGAGCGAATCGCCGAGGACGAGGAGGCAGGCGCCGAGCACCGGCTGGAAGTGGACAGGGCACGCCGGGAGATCGACGCGCTCGAAGTGGACGAGGAACTGCTCCGACAGGCGGAGGCGATAGAAAGCTTGGGGGTGAGAGGCGAGCTCTTTCAGACTCAGATCGAGCAGCTTCGGAAAGATACCGACCGGCTCCACGAGATCAACCGCGACGTCCAACGCCGGGTTGCCGAACTGGGGGAGGGATGGACGGTCGAGACTGCAGCGGCCTTTCCCCTGGACCTGGAGCTCGAAAATGACCTCTCTGAGGCTGCGGAAGAGCTTGATGGTGCGAGTCGCGTGCGCGAAGATAGCGAAAGACGGGCGATCGAGGCCTGGAATGAGCACGCGGAAGCCGTGCGGGTTGCCCGCGAGTCGTCCCTCGCCTCAGGCGTCGAGGCGGATGACCCGACCGCGGAAGAGGTCGGTCTGCGCCTCACGATGGTGGATCGGCTCCTCGCCATCGGCGCCGAGTCTGCCACCGGGACACCCTCACTTCTCCCCGGTATAGCGGCAGCGGCGATCGCCGCGATCATGGTTGGCGTCGGCCTTGTGTTGGACGATCGTCTCCTCGCGATAGCTGGAGCGCTGCCCGCCGCACTTGCGGTGGGCCTGTTGGCGAGCCGGAGGCTGAGGCGGCGGCGGATAGGTCCGGAAGTAGCCTCATTGGTCGGGCTACTCGGTCTCGACAGCGTGCCGACTCCGGCGCGGCTCGTGGAAATGCGAAACGCCCTCGACAACAACCGGACGCTGTGGTCCACAGTGGCCCGCCTCGAGCGGACCGCGGCCGCCAGGGGAATCGCGGCTCAGCAGGCCCGTCAGGAGCACGAACGTGCGTTCGAAAGGTGGCTCGAATGGCTGGACGAATGCGGGCTTGATACGGCGTCCAATCGGCCAGAGAGCGTCAAGCGTGTTCTGAGGTCTCTGCGCGAGCTGCAGGAAAAGCTGGAGAGGAAACGGGATCTCGAGAACCAGGTTGATCGGCTCGACGAGGCGTGCCGCGAGTTTGTGACCAGGGCGGCCGATATTGGCGTCGAGGGGGATGGCACCGGGGAGAATCCGAGCTTTGAAGAGGTAGGGCATCAACTACGGTCTTTGGTCGAACGCCTCGGCGTGGCGCGAAAGAACGAAGACGAGCGAAAAATGCTCGAGGCCGAGGGTCGGCTCGCAGAGGAGAGGACCGTTATCGCGATGGCGCGCGTAGAGACGTCGAGGGACAGGATGCGCAAATTTCTCAAAAAGGCGGGCCTTGAAAGTGGCGCGACGCTTGCCGAGATCGAGGCCGCGGTGGCGGCTGCGAAGCGACAGACCGCCGAGGCGGAGGCGGTTCGGGATGGGCTGATCGAGACCCGGGGCACCCTCGATGGCCGGCTCCAAACAAGCGCCCAGGAGAGCGAGTCGGCCGAGCTGCGCCTCGCCGAGGTTGGCCTGATGGAGAGAATCGGCGAAAGCCTCGAGTCATTTGCGATCAAGGCGGTGGCCGCGAAGCTCCTCGGGGACTCGCTCGAGGCCTACGAGGCGGAACGTCAGCCGGCGGTGATCCGGCGCGCCCAGGAGATCTTCTCCAACCTCACCGGCGGACGCTACACCCGGGTCGCCACGCCGCTCGGCAAGTTCGAGCCTTCAGTGATCGACGGCACTGCGGTCGGCAAACCGCCCGAGAAGCTGTCACGCGCCACCGCCGAACAGCTCTTTTTCGCCCTGCGACTCAGCTACATAGAAAACCTGGCCGACGCCCATCCGGCCTTGCCGGTCCTCATGGATGACGTGCTGGTCAACTTCGACGACGTCCGTCGTCGCGCGGCCGCAGAGGTGATCGCCGATTTCGCAGCCCGCCGCCAGGTGGTCTTGTTCACCTGCCATCCGGCGACGGTCGAGGCGTTCGCCGAGGTTGCTGCCGGCCACACCCGGCTGAAGCTCGAGTAGCCGGCCCGCCCAGCTGAGGCTTGGGGCGTGGAAAATTCGGATTTCTGAATTTCCAATTGCCACGTGGTGGCTGGGCAGACGCTCAACGTTCAAACGTTCTAACGTTTTGCCCTGAGCCGGAGGCGTTTCCACGCCCGTCGGAGGTCATACAGCCCGTGCAAATATCGTGGCGGTTTGCGCCGACCCTGTCGTGGGTCGCCGCCAGGAGTGAGCAGGGTTTCCCATTTCATAATGTTTGCCTCGTAGTAGAGGGTGATGAACCGGCGAAGGAGACGGTGCCCGGGCCGCCCCGGCCGGATCCAGAAGGCCCCGGCGAGATCGATGAAGACGACCCGTCCATCCGTCCTCAGAAGCACGTTCTTGTTCGACCGTGCGTCGAGGTGGAGAAAACCGAGCTCGCCGAGACGATTCATCGCCGCCCGCAGCTGGGCGAGGTAGTCCTCTCGTTCCTCCTCCCTGTCCTCGGCACGCGCCAGGGCCACACCCTCGATTTTTTCGACCGCCAGGGCGTCGGCATCGATTCGCCCGAGAAACGCCGGAAACCAGGGCATTGTCCCAAGGTAGGAGTAGGCTCGACACTCGCGATCGACCTCGATGCGGCCGATGAGGCGCCTCCACCACGGGCGTGCCGCGAAGTCCTTGACGACCATTGGGCCCTCACCGAGATCGATAATTGTGACATCCGCCTTGAACGGTGCACCACGGGTCAGGTAGGCCTGAGGAGCCGCGTCGAGCTCCGCGCGACTGGGCAGAGAGGGAAGAGGGTGCTGGGCGGTTTGCATGCGCTAATATTTCACCGTGGCCGACATTATTTCACACGCAAACGGGTGGCGAGGTTTCGATCCGAAGGCTCTTGCCGGCATCAAACCGGTTCACTCGATCAAGGGTCGCAACGAGACCAAGGCGGATGTCCTGTTTTTCGAGCTCGACGACCGTCGGGTGGCGGTGAAGTCGTATGCCTCTCGGAATCCACTGATCCGCAACACACTCGGTCGGTGGCTCATCCGGCGCGAGACGAAGGCCTACGAGGCGGCCTCTGGAGTCAAGGGCCTCCCCACCTTCCTCGGCCGGCTGAGTGCTCATGCACTGGCTACCGAGTGGGTGGACGCGGCTCCATTGAAAGCTCACTACGGAGAGCGGCTTGATGAGGGGCTCTTCGATCGTCTGGAATCGATCGTCAGAGATTTCCATGAACACGGAGTGGCTCTCGCCGACCTGCATCATCGGGACGTGTTGTTGGGTGAGGACGACCAGCTGTTTGTGGTGGATCTTGCAACGGCCTGGGTGCTGGGCCGGCGCCCCGGTCTGGTGCGACGTCGGCTTTTCGATCGATTTCGAGAGTCCGATCGCGTCAACCTGGCGAGGATGAGGGCGCGTTTCACCGGTGGTGACGTCGACTCAGCAGTAGCGTCGGTGAGTCCGACTGCCGAAAACTGGCACCGGCGGGGGCGCCGGCTCAAGAGTTGGTTCGACTCGCTGCGTGGGAAGACCCGCGGCTGACGGCATCTTCGCGTTTCTGTTACAGTACCCTCCCTGCCGATTGCAGGGGGAGCTGCACATGGCTGAACGTGAGTACAACAGATTTCTCGGAGTGCTTCGCCTGGTGGCGCTTTTCGCAGTTGTCCTGATCCTCATCTACTTCGCCCGGCCGTCCCTGATCAGCGTCGCGGTGGGTTCCATATTCGTCATCATCGGTGAGTCGGTCAGATTCTGGTCTTCTGGTCTGCTCTTGAAGACCAAGGAGCTGATGACGGCCGGCCCTTACCGTTACACCAGAAACCCTTTGTACCTCGGGAGATTTCTGATCCTCACCGGTCTGATCATCATGGTCAACCTGCCCAACTACCTGAGCCTGATCGGTCTTGTCGTGGGGTGGATCTGGTTTCTCGGAGTCTATATGCGCCGAAAGGAGCGGGTGGAGCCGGCGCGACTCCGAGAGCAGCACGGCGATGCCTATGATCGATACTTTGAAGCGGTCCCCGCGCTCTTCCCGACCCTTCACCCCTACCGCGACTTCACGCCGTCGAGCTGGTCAGCCGAGCGCATGATGCGCAACCGCGAGTACTGGATGGTGATCGGGTTGGCAGGGGTGATCGCGTTTCTCCTGTGGAGAGCGCTGGGCGCCAACTGAATTCGGAATTCGGAGTTCGGAATTCGGAATTCGCGCCCGCCCCCCCGGTCTGAGGCAGCAGGTCACAGGTCCCACCGGCGTCCCGAAAACAGGCGTTGCAGATGTCGGGTCCCAATCACCGACGTCATGACAGTCGAGATATGTGATCCTCGTTTTGACGACCTGCAACCTGATACCTGGAGCCTGCGACCTGATACCTGACGCTGATCCCTGACGCTGAATCCTGTCGCTGGTTGCTGCCGCTGTCGCTGTTCTCGCCCCTGACGTTGGCAGTCCGCATCTGCGTCAATCTGCGTTATCTGCGGTTTCTTCCTTCGGTGGGCGGGCGGATCGAGCATCCAGCATCCAGCATCGAGCATCTATTCATCGGGCGCGGAGACGGCTCGGATCACTCCCGGAATTGAAGCTCGTGGAGGTGGGCGTAGAGCCCGCCGCGATCGATCAGCGTCTGGTGGTCGCCCTCCTCGACGATTCGACCGTCATCCAGGACCACGATTCGGTCGGCCTCACGGATCGTCGCCAACCTGTGGGCGATTACGAGACTTCCGCGTCCCTCGAGCAGAGTCTTCATCGCCTGTTGCACCTGATCCTCCGACTCGGCGTCGAGAGCCGATGTGGCCTCGTCGAGGACGAGGAACGGCGGGTCCTTGTAGAGGGCGCGAGCGATGGTCAGCCGTTGCCGCTGGCCCATGGACAGGCGTGCCCCGTCTTCTCCGAGCTGAGTCTGATAGCCGTTCGGGAGATCCGTCACGAATTCGTCGGCGTGGGCCGCAATCGCCGCCCTGCGAACCTCTTCGGACGGTGCTTCCGACCGGCCTGCCGCGATGTTGCGGGCGACCGAGTCGTCAAAAAGAATGGTCTCCTGAGTGACCAGACTGATGTTGCCCCGAACAGAACCCAGGGTGAGCTCTCGATAATCTCTGCCGTCCATCATGACCGTGCCGGCAGTGGGGTCGGCAAACCGCATCATCAGGTTTGCGAGGGTGGTTTTTCCCGCCCCGGACGGGCCCACCAGCGCGACCATCTCACCCCGTCGAAGCCGCAGCTGAATGCCGTCAAGGGCCTTCTCGTCGCTTTCGGGGTAGGAGTAGCTGACGCCGTCGAATCGGATCTCACGAGGGGGGGAATCGAGGGCGACGGCGTCGGCCCGCTCGGTCACTTCGAGAGGCCAGTCCATCATCTTGAACACCCGTTTCGCGGCCGCGAGCGCCTGCTGGGCCTCGACGTTGATCTGGTTGAGGCGGCGGGCTGACATGAAGAGGAACGCCAAACCGCCGACCACGACGATGAAATTCCCGGGATCGATCGTTCCGGTGGCGATACCTCTGCCGGCGACATAGAAGAGGATGCCGCCCGCTATCGCACCGACCAGCTCGACGATCGGTCCGGAGGCCGACGCTGCGCGGCTCGCCTGCAGATCGACCTGGAAGAGCTGCGCCAACGTCTCGCGAAATCGATCGACCGCGATTTCTTCCATCGAGAAGGCCTGAATGACCTTGGCACCGGCGACCGACTCCTTGAGCTGGTTGGCCGCGGTTGCTGTCTGCTCCTGTGAGCGAGTTGCCGCCTTGCGCAGGCGCTTTCCGAGACGCAGGACCGGGTAACCCATCACCGGGAGCACGATGAGCGCGAAAAGGGTCATTCGCCAGTCGTAAATGAGGACGAGCACCAGCATTGCCGGGCCCATGGCTCCGACGCGGACGAAATCGGCGAGGAGGCGGGTCGACATCAACTTGATGAGGTGGACGTCGTTGAGCAACCGCGACAGCACCTCGCCCGTCTGATGGGTTCGGAAAAAGCTCGGCGCCTGGTAGACGAGCGAGTCATGCAGATCGGCCCGCAGGTCTCGAATGACCGCGGATCCGGTCTTACGGGTCAGGTACTCGCCGAAATAGAGCAGGATCCCACGGATGAGAAACACCAGGACCAGCAGGATCGGGACCTTGGCCATTGGGCGTTCGCGCAGCCAGACGGCAGTTTCCTCGACCGGTAGCCAGTCGATGATTCGCTCGAGAAGATCGCCGTCCAGGTCCGGTTCCACCGTCTCGGCAGCAATCTCCGGCCGTGCAAGAAGCACTTGATTGATCAGTGGTTTCAGGGTCGCGACCACCATCGACATCATGGCGCCTGCAATCGCGAGCATGACCGCGGCGGCCGCCATCTGCGCCAGATACGGGCGCATATATCTCAGAATCCGTCTCAGCTCGGTCACGGCAACGATGGTAGCACCGTTGAATTCGGAATTCGGAATTCGGAATTCGGAATTCCCACCCACCCGCCCGATGCCCGATCCTGGATGCTGGATGCTGGATGCTCGATCCGCCCGCCCACCCGGTACCCGGTATCCAGTGCCCAGGAGCTAGCCCGTACTTCTCACCAGGCGTCTACTACGGACGGCGAATCACGGCGTCCC
>CBDTWX010000297.1:0-7133 GCA_965364305.1 uncultured Thermoanaerobaculia bacterium | reverse complement strand
GCCGCGAATGATCGTCGTGTAGGCGTAGACCCGGTAGTCGCTCCCGTTCTGGTAGTTGTTGACGCGGCGGACCTCGTCGAAGTACTCGTAGCCGGCCTTGAGCTCGTGGGTGCCGGTGGACCCGGTCGACAGGAAGTACGAGCCGTTGAGGGTCCACAGCTCGTGGTCGCGGCTCTCGCCGCCCTCCTGGTAGCGGAAGGTGGGTGACCAGAATCGGGCGAGGCCGCGCCGGCGATCGCGGAGCAGCGTGCCGTTGATGATGTCGGTCCACCGCGAGCCGCCACCGAGGAAGGTGTACTCCTTCTCGGAGTACTGCGCCTCAATGAAGAAGTTCTCCGTGATGACGCCGTTGTAGTTGAGAGCGAGCAGCGTGTTCGGATAGGTGCGGTCCGGGATCAGGCTGCGCAGATCCATGACGGTTCCGAAGTCGGTGTTGGTCGCTTGCCGGTCGACGTCGATATAGGACCCGACCATCCTGTGGTTCTGGTTGATCGCCCAGGTCAGCTTGGCCTCGAGCCTGGTGTTTTCGTCGGTCGTCGGGTAGGTGATGGGCGTGATCGGTGTGCCCTCTGGGATCCAATTGCCAGCTGCATCCTGGTCGCCTTCGCGGGCGAGACCGGGTTCGGTCTGCCCGATGGCGCTCGTGTCCGCATACCGTCCCGCCGTGAAGAACCACAGCTTGTCGCGCCATATCCGTCCGCCGAACGTGGCCTCGTAGGTCGGGTTGATCGTGTCATCCTGCTCTTCGGTAAACGGCGTGGGTTCCGTCCAGCTCTCGTTCGTGAGGGTGGTGCGGAAGCTCCCCTTGAACTCGTTGCTGCCCGACTTGGTCAGCATGTTGACGACGCCGCCGGTGAAGTTACCGTACTCGGCCGAGATGCCGCCGGTGAAGACGGTCGTCTCCTCGATCGCCTCCTCGATGTAGAGATCGTGCGGCTGTCCGCGCAGGTTCTCGTTGACGATCATGCCGTTGACCAGGTAGAGGCTGTCGTAAGACATCGCGCCGGAGATGACGAGGTTGTCGTTCGGGCCGCCGGCGTTGACGCCCGGGGCGAGCAGCGTCACTGCTTCATAGGTCCGACCGGTCGGGAGCTCATCGATGAGACTCTGGTTGATGTTCATGCTGACCGAGGTCGCCTCGATCGGCGCCGTCATGTTCTTGTCCGCGGTGACGATGATCTCCCCCTCCACCGCGGCGAGCTTGAGATCGACGTTGATCGTGTCCGTCATGTCCGCCGTGAGCGTGAGGTTCTCCTGGTAGGACTGCATCCCGCTCATCGCAAAGGTGACCTGGTACTCCCCGGGCGGGAGGAACGGGATGAGGTAGGCGCCGTTCGCGTCCGTCACGGTCGCGCGCGGACCCTGGAGACGGGGTGAGGTCGCGGTGACCATCACCCCGGGGAGGACATCCCCATCGGCGGTCACCTTCCCGGTCACGGTCGACGTCGCCATGGTCTGCGCCAGCGCGCCTGTCGCTGCCATCAACACCACCACTACGGCTACGATTATCTTTCTCATCACTTCCTCCTCGCCTTTCACTGATCCCTCCTACGCGAAAAATGAAAATGAGACTAAAAACAAGAATCGTTCCCTGTTGGCCGTTGTTTCCTCCTTTTCGACGACGAAACTGAGAGACAATTTACAGCCTCACGCGAGTGCCTGCAAGAAGAACAGTTTCGGATACAGATCGGCTTGTTTCCCTTCCTCCGTTCTCTCCTCGCAAGTAATGAGATTCCCTCCTCCGGGGAAAAACTTCACCGTTGCCCTCCCTCTCACAAAGGTCTGATGAGGAGTTGTCGGCCGCCCCTGACGTCCTTGATCGCCCGTAATGTACATCACGCTGTCCACGGTCTCAAAAAATTATGCAAAATTTATGCCTTGAATACATGATAATCGCAAGTGGCGTCCAGTTTTGAGACAGAGACTGAACGCGAGAAGAGGAATCACTATACGTTTCTCCCGCTTGGGTTTATGCGCCGTGGCACATCGCCACGATACGAACGGTCTCAGTTGCAGCCGCGAAACCGCGTTTCGTCCGCACATCCGCTATCCGAAAAACCGAATGCTCCGCGCGCAGATGTACGGCGACTCGGATGCGATGGGGTGAACTTGAAACTCCGGTTCGACTCACATCCCCAGAGTGAACGGGACCTCGAGGTTCGACTCCTCGAGCTCGATGACCAGGCGCCAGCGGCCGGGCTGGATCCCACCCCGAACCGGAAAGGCGAGCATCCCGACGCACAGCTCGAGGTCGTTGATCCAGATGGCGGTGCGTGTTGTGCCGGCGGTTCCGGGCAGCCGGAGGAAATCGAGCACGCACGGCCTCCGGCCGCCCCGCGTCGCTTCGAGCGGCTGCCTGGCGATGGACGCGCGCCGCAGGAGGCTCTGGGTCTCCGGGTAGGCGGCGATGAACTCCTTCTGGGTCGGCAGCGGGATCCAGCGACCGTCGGGTGTGACGACCGAGATCGCCTCCTGTCTGACCTCGATGGACTCGGAGGTCAGACCGGTCAGCGCGAGATCGACCACCAGCCACTCGTCGCCGAGGCTCGAATCGGCGAACTTGTAGCCCAGGGTGGCTTCCATGTCGGCCCCGACCGAGCGCATGATCTTGTTCCCGACCTGGGTGACCCCGGGCTTGGTCGAGTACCCGGGGAACGAGGCGCAGCCCGAGAGCATCGAACCGACGCTCAGCGCGATCCACATCAGCGGAAGGCAGCTTGTTTTCCACATCACTCACTCCCATTCTCCAGAACTTCGCGCGACGGAGCCCAAGAGGTCCCGGGCACCCTCTACCCTGATTGTCGGGCGCAGGCTCGACAGAGCGCCCTTGGAATTCTCGAACGTTCTCTAAACTACCACGCTCGAGGTCGTCCCCCTCGCGGTCGATGGAACAAGTAGACTCCCCGCCCCGGTCCGCCGAGCTCTCCAACGGGGAGGGATACGTTGTCGGATCATACGCTGGCCCGGCTCCTTCTCGAAGCGGTCGAATGAGCGGTGTAACCTCCGGCCCTGTTGCTGCGTATTTCATAGAGTCACTTGCAACCCTCTCGGAGGATCACAATGCGTCTCGCGCTCCTCATCGCAACCATTCTGCCGGCGTTTTTTTCAAATGCCGGTGCGACGGAGACGCAATCTGAATCACCGATCTGGCAGCCCTTCCTCGCTGAACAGGTCCGGCACCATCGGCTTTTCACCACCGCAAATCCTCTGGGCACCGTCGTGGTGGGGCGGTCGATCAGCGAGTGGCCTGCGACGACGCGAACGACCCGTATCGGCGAGGTTTCGATCTCGACCGAGCTGCGCCGGCTGCCGGAGCATGCGGTAGCGGTTTCGGACGACCATGGAGGGTGGCGGCTCGAGAAGCGACATCCCTCGGGCACCCTATCCTCGGTGCAAGACGCTCACGGGATGGTGGTCGATATCACCCGTGCCGCCGGCGGGAGACCGGTCGGTTTGCTCTTCGGAGAGGACCTCGCGGTCGAGTACATCTACTCACCCGGAGCCGGACCGTGGATGAGGAAGGTTTTGTACGACCTGAATTCCGGAGAGGTGCTCGCCGACGTCACAAACGAGGGACGGATGGTCGAGGTCTCTATCCAACCGGCGGACCTCTCCGTCTCGTCAGGCATCGGCCCGGTGGTCGAACGGTTCGAGACCTACGGCGGTGGTTGGCACCTGGTCTCCATCATCGAGGGGCGGCGCTATGCTCTGTTGCCCCTCGAAAACGAGGGGCGCCTCATCCGCAGCGTGTCCATCGACGGTCCCCCATCGAGCGGTGTAGGTGATCGTATCGACTACACCGACTCCGAGCTCGTTGTCCATTTCGCCACCGGAAACAATGATCGAACGGTGGTGGTGGCGGCACCCCGGAGCCGGCAGGACGAACGCGCACCGGTCATCATCGAAAGTGAAGAGCCCGAGGTGACCGCTTACCTCGCCGTGCTATCCTTCGACAGCTCACCGAGAACACCGACTCCCGTCGAGCCAACGGTCAATGGGACATTGACATCTTCGGTGACGGATAAGCTCGCCGAGAGCTACCCCTACGCCATCGAGAAAGTCCGCGCGAACCTCGGATGTCTCGAGCTGTTCGAGCCATTCCTCGCCTCCGGGGTCGATCGGCTAGAACGCACCTATTACGCTCCGCCCAACCCCGCGCGCACCTACAGCTCTTGCGACCGGGGCGCCCTCGCCTACACGCACGTAGGAAGCCCGGTGACGCATCTCTGTCCGAGCTTCGGGACAATCTCAAGAGAGGAAGCTGCAGTTGTCTTGATCCACGAAGCACTGCATTTTGCCGGCCTCCCGGAAGCGCCTGCCACCCCGGACGCACCCACGTCGAAGGAGATCAGCCGACAGGTCATCGGGGCCTGCGGGTTCTGAGGCCATCCCACTCAGCCACCCGATGCTGGATGCGGAATCACACCGTCTCGCGCTTCTTGCTTCGACGTGTGAGGTGCCCCTCAGCGCGCCGACAAGCTCGGTAGTCGCTGTCGCCTGTCACCTGTCGCTGACGACTGCCTCTGCCCCGCCTCTGACGCTGTCGATCAGAATCTGGTATCAGAAGCAGAGTTCCTTCAATCCATTGGCTCGGTCCCGGTGGCCCCGCCGTACCGGGGCAAATCGTCCCCCGGCGCCCCCCAGTCGACGTGCGAATCGTAAAAGACGTGAGCTTTGGGAGCACGGTCGATGGGCCCATCCATATGGGCGAGCGCGATGTGGGTCTCATCGGGCCACCGTTGACTTTCGAAAAACAGGGTGCTGCCGCAACCACTGCAGAAGCCTCGGCGCGCCTCGGGCGTCGATCGGTACCACGAGAGGCCTCCCTCACCCGAGATGAGCACGAACTGCGGGCGATCGACTCCGAACCACGTGACAAACGCCGCACCGTGCGCACGGCGGCAGAGCGAGCAGTGACAGTGGGCGCACCACTTTGTCGGCGGCCTGACCTCGAACCGCACAGCGCCGCACAGACAGCCACCGGTGAACAAGGAGTCATCAGTCATGACGGGATCCTCCTCGGAGCATTGTAGAAGCTGCCCTGTGGCCGATCCTAGCCCGGACTATTCACAAATCTTCGGCTGCAAGGCCCGATGCACCGCACCCAGCGCCGTTTTCTCGCCTCGGGGTGCTCGACGTACTGTCACGTACGCCTCCGCGCCCCTCGGGTCGAAAACGACCCTGGGCACGTCACCTCGAACCTTTCGCTTCGAACGCTGGTGAATAGTCCGGGCTAGTAGGCGTCGACCTGTTCCATCTGCGCCAGTATCGTGTCGGAGTGTGCACTGTCGATCGATATAAAAGCAACTCCCACGTCGTAGGTGCCGTCTGCTCCGGGCTTTTCCCACACGACCCTACCGGTCGCTTCCACGACCTCGTGCTCGATGGTGATGGTCAGACGAAGGAACGAGTCGACGCCTAACGGCTCGACGCTGGAGATCATGAGGCCTCCGAGTCCGATCTGGCGGGCGGTCGCCATTTCTGCCTGTTCCACCGGTCCGATGCGGTGGATCATCACCACATTTTCAGAGGGAATCCTGGGGTACTGTCGCCGCGATGGAGTGGGTTCGTCGTCAAGCATGCTCGATACCTCACCCAGCATTGTACCGCGAAAGTGATTGAGAGGCCCGTCTCAAGACGACAGATCGAAGATTTCGCGCTCTCAAACCGCCCCGCACACACTGCATTCACGTCCCGGGGATCGATCCAATGGGCTGAGTCAGCCTGGATGGATCGCCTCACCAACATCAGCGAAAAAATGTCTCCAAGGTGGGCATGACATCAGGGGCAAGATCAGCAGCAGCGGACAGGGGCAGTCGCAGGGGCAGCGCCACCAACCAGCGACGGGGTCAGCGTCAGCAACCAGGCTCAGGGACAGCCACAGTGCACCTCGTGCATCCTGCATCCGGGCGGGCGGGTGGTTAATTCGAAATTCGAAATCCGAAATCGGACCGGGTGGGCGGCTGGAAATTCCTAATTCCGAATTCCTAATTCCGAATTCTCAGCGTTATTGCTGTCCTCCACCACCAATCCGTCACGAATCTCGACCATGCGGTTGGCGCGCTGTGCGAGGGCTTTGTCGTGGGTGACCACGATCAACGTGGCTCCCTGGTCCCAGAGCTCGGTGAGAACACTCATCACATCCGATCCCGACCCGGTGTCGAGGTTTCCCGTCGGTTCGTCGGCCAGCACGATATCCGGATTCATGGCCAGAGCGCGCGCAATGGCCACCCGTTGCATCTGCCCGCCGGAGAGCTCGGTCGGTTTGTGCTCGACACGGTCAGCGAGACCTACTGCATCGAGACGCTCGAGCGCGCGCTTGCGTCGCTCGCGCCGGCCGACCCCACCAAAGAGCAGGGGCATCTCGACGTTTTCGAGGGCGGAGAGCTGGGGCAGGAGGTTGAAGTTCTGAAAAACAAAACCCACGCGCCGGTTGCGGATGTCGGCCAGTTGATCGCGATCGAGCCCGGCAACGGCCTCACCGCTGAGTCGATAATCTCCACCCGAGGGCGTATCGAGGCAGCCGAGCAGGTTGAGGAGAGTCGACTTACCCGAACCTGATGGGCCGACCACCGCCACGAACTCGCCACGTTTCACCTCGAGATCGATACCTCGAAGTGCTTCCACCTGCACTTTGCCGGTGTCGTAGACCTTGGTGATCGCCTTCATATCGATGATGTGGCCGTTCGGACCGGCTGACGGACGTTTCGATTTATTGAATGACCAGTTCATATTTGACTCCCGCGCGCGTTCAACGACCAAGTCTCCGCCGGTCCTCACTCTCAAATTTCGGCCCGCGTTTTCCTTGACCTGCCACCTCGGTATTGGAGAGCGAGACGTGGAAACCGCGGGCCGAAATATGAAGATGAATATCAGTCATTTCTCTACTCGTACCTCAACGTTTCTGCAGGATCGACGGTGGCTGCTCGCCGAGCTGGCATCAAACCAGAGACGCCCTTGATCGACGCCCACCAACGCGCGATACACGCCTGGTCGCCGACATCGAAGCGCTTCGTCGGCGGTATTTCGCTGTCCGACTACCCCGCACGGGTCGGCTACCACACGCGCGACTATTTCCTCGCCCAGATGGACCGATTCATACACGCCGGTTGCGTATTCCGATACGAGTCCAT
>CBDTWX010000296.1:0-7145 GCA_965364305.1 uncultured Thermoanaerobaculia bacterium | reverse complement strand
CAGATGGTGTCGAGCCTTTTGCGGTGGTATCGGGAGCTTCCGGGCTCTTGAATCCCCCCGCCCCTCGGCCTCGCTTCGGTTATGCGCTTCCGACGTCAATGCGGCCCGTATGTCAACGCGCTTCCCGAGAGGATGCCAGGCACCTCCGCCGAGCGCGACCCTTTATCAGCCCGCTTCCTATCTCCCGAGACGGTCCAATCAATGGCAGGGTGGGTGGGAATTCCGAATTCCGAGTTCCGAATTCTGAATTCCGAATTCCAGATTTCCTGCATCTCGCATCTCGCCTCTCGCATCCGAACCACTCCGCGGAGTTCAACCATGAATGAAACCTTCCTCCCCTGGACGCTCCTGATCGCGTACGCGGCGGTGATCGTCTATCTGGCCTGGCGAAATCGCCGTCGGGCGACCGATATCGAGTCGTTCTCAGTAGGGAGCCGGAAGGTGCCGCCCTTTTTTGTCGGTCTGTCGCTGGCCGCCAACATGACCTCGGTTGCGACCTTCGTCATCAATCCTGGCCTGATCCACGCCTACGGTTGGGCCGGAGTGGTGGCGTACGGCATGGCGGCTCCGCTGGGGATTTTTCTCGGTCTTGTGGTGACCAGCAAGAGGTTCCGAAGGGTTGGCGATCAGTTCACGGTACTGACGGTGCCGCAGTGGATCGGCGAGCGCTTCGAAAGCCGGCGTCTGACGGTGTTTTTTGCCCTCGTCAGCATGCTCCAGATCACCTTTCTGGTGCTCATCGTGACCGCCTTGGCGTTGGTGCTGATGAGCGTTTTGAAGATCGGGATGTGGCCCGCCCTCCTGATGGTGGTGATCTTCACATTCGGCTACATCCTCTTCGGCGGCGCCAGCCTGCACGTGTGGTCGAACAGCGTTCAGGCCATCACGATGCTCATCGTGGCGGTCGTCTTGGTGGGTTCCGGCTCGGCCGTGTTCGCCGATGGTCTGGGCGGGTTTTTTGCACAGCTCGAGGCGGTGGCGCCCCACTTCGGCAGCGTGACCAACCCATCGAGTCTGCTCTTCCGAGATCTCTTCGAGGTGGTGGTGGCGAACTTCGTGATCGGCCTCGCCATCATCATGCAGCCCCACATCATCTCCAAATCGCTCTACCTTCGATCGGAGCGCGATGTCAACACCTACCTGGTGACCGCGATGGTGGCAGGAACGGTATTCACTGCAGTTCTCCTGGTGGGGCTCTATGCCCGCCTCAGCCTCGGCGCCGATCTCCCCCCCGATCGGGTGGTGGCGACCTACATCGCGACCACCTTCGCGCCGGGTCTTCGGGCATTCATCATGCTCGGCGTTCTGGCCGCAGGGTTTTCCACCCTCGAAGGCGTGATCCTCGCCCTGTCGACCATTTTCGGCAACGATTTTTTTGGCACCATCGCTCGCTCCAGGGGCGTGGCTCCCGAGCACCTTCAGGCGCGGCTGCTGCGGGTTGGGAGGATCTTCCTGCTGGTGCTGGCTCCGATTACCCTGCTCCTGGCCTACCGTCAGATCGTGTCTCCGTCGTTGTCGGTAGCGATCTTCGCCCAGAATGGCGTCTACGGGCTGTTTGCGGCCACTTTTGCGCCGGTCCTCTTTGGCATTTTTTCAAAACGTAGTTCGGCAACCGTCGCGTTTTCGGCCGCCGCGGTAGCGCTGGTTGTGCATTTCGGCATGTATTACGGCGGCGTCACGCACTACCACAACAACCCGGCCGTGCCGGCGACGTGCGCGCTGATGATCAGCACCTTGGTGATGTTGGTCGGATCGACCTTCCTGAAGGACGACTAGCGGAAGATCCGGTGGGTGAAGCAGGTTACACTTCAGGGGAGTACGAATGAGACGACGTATCGCCAAACCACTGTTCTTGATCTTCGCCGTCATTGCGGCCTCCGCCGTCCCGTCGGCCGCCGCTGCGGGCGATCGCGTTGTCGCGGTCGGAGATGTTCACGGCAGCTACGAAGGGTTGGTTTCGATCCTCAAGCGCGCGGAGCTGATCGACGACGACAACCACTGGATCGGAGGCACGGCCACCCTGGTGCAGACCGGAGATCTCTTCGACCGCGGATTGCAGATCCGCGAGGTCCTCGACCTCCTGATGAGACTTCAGGATGAAGCCGAGGCTGCCGGCGGGAAGGTGGTGGTTCTGCTTGGCAACCACGAGGGCATGAATCTGATCGGGTATTTCCGGGACGTGAATCCGGATGTTTACGCCGCCTTTACCGACCCCAAATCCGAGAAACGGCGAAAAAAGGCCTACCGCAACTACAGACAGGTTTGGCAGGCCCGTGCTGCTGCCGGAGGATTCCAGCCGCCTGTCTTCGACGACGAGATCGAGGCCAATTGGATGACGGCCTACCCCCCGGGGTTCGTCGAGTACATGGAGGCGTTGGGCCCCGAAGGTCGATATGGGAAATGGCTGCGGACGTTGCCGGTCGCGGTTCTCATTGGAGATGTCCTCTTCGTCCACGGCGGCGTCGGACCGGAGCTGCGCGGTCTGACGGTCGAAGAGATCAACCTCAAAGTTGCAGAAGAGTTGGCGGCCTTCGACACGGCGCGAGAGTACATGATCAAAAAGCGGCTGATTCCAACCACCGCCGGCATCAACTCCATGGTGGCCGAGTACCGGAAAATGGAGGAAACGGACCCGATTCTCTCTGGCCTTGCCGATGTCGATCGGTGGTACCTCCAATGGGAGTACGGACCCCTCTGGTTCCGGGGTGCAGACAAGTGGGACGAGGAGACCCAGGCCGCCGAAATGGCCGAGATCCTCGACGGCATCGGCGCCGGACGAGTTGTCGGGGGCCACTCTGTCCAGCATCCGGCCCGGATCCAGGTGCGCTTCGACGGCCGGGTCTTCCTCATCGACACCGGCATGCTCGAAAGCCACTACGACGGCCAGCCCTCGGCGCTCGTCATCGAGGACGGGTCCTTCACAGCAATCTACGTCGACGGCGACGAAGAGCTTCTTGTCGACGAAGCCCTGCCCGAGGCGGCATAGCTGTGGGAACCCACAACTAGCCCACCTTCCGGCCGGTGATGATCCACCGGTCGGGGCCGATTTCCTTCCGGTCGATCTGACCTAGGCCTGCCGCCTCCATCCAGCCGCGAATTGTCGGCTCGGTCCAGGTGTCGCCGAAAGACCGCATGTTGATGGCGAAGAGAGCGCCGAGCAGGTGTTTGTTCCGGTCGTCGTCGATGGCGAAATCCACGACCGCCGCGCGACCGTTCGGTGCCAGGGCGTCAGCCCCGAGCCGCACCATCTTCGCCGCGCGCTCGGCGGTTTCTTGGTGGAGGACGTTGGCAAACAAGACGAGATCGTAGCCCGACCCGTAGTCGGTGTCGAGATAGTCGCCCCCCAGAAAGGAGATTCTGCCCTCGAACTCGGTGCACGCGAGGTCGGCGCCGGCACGTTGTGTTACCTCGGGAATGTCGAGGACCGTCGCGTGAAGCTCGGGGCTCGCTGCGCACAATGCCCTGGCGAATTGACCCCATCCCCCGCCCACGTCGAGCATCGTTTCAGCGTCCTCGAGATCGAGGTTGGCGGCGACGCGACGCGCCACCTGTGAGCCCATGGCGCGCATGGCGGCGCCGAATCGACGCACCTCTTCGGGGGTTCGTTCGGTGACCGGCCATTCCTCGCCGCGCAGCCACGGCTCGAGAGTCTCGCCCCACCTCTCGTACATCGCGTGGGAGTGCTCCAGAAACGGCACCACGTCGTGGTCTCCCGGCCGGAAGTGGGGCCGGAGCGCGGCAGCCGCTCGGTAGTACTCTCCGTCGTTGTCGGCAATGCCGAGTGCGCACAGGGCGCGTACGACTTTGCCGGTGGCGAGGGCGTCGAGCCCGAGCTCGGCCGCGATCTCATCGGGAGTCAGTTTTTTTTCGCCGAGCAGTCGGAGAATACCGGTTCGACCCGCGACGGTGATGACGCGATGACCGGCGAATCCCCACAGCAGCCGCTGGAAGCCGTCGAGATCGAGATCTGAGGGTGCCATTTCGTCCTCCCCGGTGCAGTCAGCCGTTCGAAGATACCACCCGACAAACCCGGGAGGCCGAATACCGTACAATCTTGGGTGCTTGAGGCGGGAACGATCGCCGAAAACAGCTCTCGAGGGGGAAAACCAATGCATCGCAGTATCCGAGCAGCCGCTGTCCTGGGATTCTTGCTGATCGCCGCCGTTTCCGCCGAGGCACAGGTCGACGCCCGGCTTCTGAGGCAGCCTGATGTCTCGGCGACGCAGATCGCCTTTGTCTATGGCGGAGACATCTGGGTCGCTCCGAAAGAGGGCGGCGTCGCCCAACGCCTCAGCACGCCCAAGGGGGAGGAGAGCTTTCCACGTTTTTCGCCGGACGGGGCCTCGATCGCCTTCACCGGGAACTATGACGGCAACTCCGACATCTATGTGATGCCCGTGGGGGGCGGGCTGCCCACCCGCCTGACCCACCACCCCGATCCGGACCGGATGCTCGACTGGTATCCCGACGGCAAGGACATCCTCTTCGCGACCCCGATGACCAGCGAGAAGCAGCGCTTCCGAAAGCTCTATCGGGTGCCCGCCACCGGCGGTCTCCCAGAGGTCCTGCCGGTGCCCTACGGCGAGTTCGGTGCGATCTCTCCGGACGGCGCCACTCTGGCTTACATGCCGTTGACTCGGGATTTCCGGACCTGGAAGAGGTATCGGGGCGGCATGGCGCCCGAGATCTGGCTCTTCGGGTTGGAGGATTTTCAGGCAAAGAACATCACCGGACACGAGGCCAATGACGGCCAGCCCATGTGGCACGGTTCGACCCTGTACTTCCTCTCCGACCGCGACGACAACTTCAGATCCAACATCTGGGCATACGAGCTCGACACGGACACCGTCCGCCAGGTGACCCACTTCGAGGATTTCGACACCCACTTCCCGGCCATCGGCCCCAGCGACATGGTCTTCGAAAACGGTGGCCGGCTCTACGTGATGGATCTCGAGACCGAGACCGCGCGGCAGATCGATGTCAAGGTCGTGACCGACCGCGCGACCCTCCGCCCACGGCCCGAAAACGTCGGCGACAACCTGGTGGGTGGAGACATCTCGCCGAGCGGGAAACGGGCCGTGCTCGAAGCTCGCGGGGAGATCTTCAGCCTGCCTGCCGAGCACGGCGTGGTCCGGAACCTGACCCGAAGCTCGGGTATCGCCGAGCGCCACCCCGCCTGGTCGCCGGACGGTCAGCACATCGCCTACTTCTCCGACCGGACGGGCGAGTACGAGCTCACCCTGCGGTCGGCCGACGGTTCCGGCGAGGAGCGGACCGTGACCGAGCTGGGTGCTGGATATCGCTACGCACCAATGTGGTCGCCGGACAGCAGCAAGATCGTGTTCATCGACAATTGGAAGGTCATCCATCTTGTTGACGTGGAAAGCGGAGACCTCACCGAGCCGGACAGGGGGTTGTGGATGCACGAGGGCGGCCTCAGGAACTTCGGCGTCAGCTGGTCTGCCGACAGCCGCTGGATCGCCTACGCCCGTGGCCTCGAGAACAACCAAAATGCAGTGTTCCTCTTCGATACCGCGACCGGCCAGCGCCACCAGGTGACCGCCGGATACGTCGATTGCAGCAACCCGGTCTTCGACCCCGAGGGCAGATACCTCTACTATCTCTCCGACCGGCACTTCTCACCCAGCTACTCCGATTTCGATCCGACCTGGATCTACGCCAACTCGACGCAAGTGGTCGCGGTGCCGCTGCGGAAGGATGTTCCGTCGCCGCTCGCCCCGCGCAACGACGTCGAGAACGACGGCAAAGAAGAAGACGAAGAGCCCGACGCGGACGAAAAGGGCGACGAGGAGGAGAACGGCGAAGAGGAGCCTGTCGAGATCGACATCGAGGGGTTCGAGGCGCGGGCGGTGGTGCTGCCGCCGGATGCCGGCAACTACTCGGGCCTGGAGGCGGTCGAGGGCAAGGTGATTTTCCACCGCCGGCCGCGCACCGGAACGGGAAACGGGTCGTCCCCGATCGTCTTCTGGGACCTCGAGGATCGCGAAGAGAAGACGATTATCGACGACGCCGACGGGTTCGGCGTGTCGGCCGACGGCAAGAAGCTCATCGTCGTCGCCGACGGCAAGGTGGCGATTGTCGATGTGGCTCCGGAACAGAAGATGGACAAGCCGCTCGCTACATCCTCGATGGAGATGATGGTCGACCCGGCCGAGGAGTGGCGACAGATCTTTCACGACGCGTGGCGGCTGGAACGCGATTTCTTCTATGACCCCAACATGCACGGCGTCGATTGGCCGGCGATGCGCGAGCGCTACGGAGCGCTGCTCGACGACGTCATCACCCGCTGGGATCTGAACTTTCTCATCGGTGAGCTGATCGCCGAGCTCAACACCTCCCATTCTTACCGGGGCGGTGGTGACACGGAACGTGGTGAACGTCGCGGGGTCGGTCTCCTCGGGGTCGATTGGGAGCTGGCCGAAGGCGCGTATCGGATCGCCAAGATCGGGACCGCTGCGGCCTGGGATGCCGACGTCCGCTCGCCGCTCGCCGAGCCCGGGGGCGACATCGCCGCGGGCGATTGGGTGCTGGCGGTCAACGGGAGGCCGATCGATTCCTCGCTCGATCCATGGGCGGCGTTCGAGGGGCTGGCCGAGACCACCGTCGTCCTCACGGTCAACGATGCTCCAAGCCTCGTGGGCGCCCGCGAGGTGCTGGTCGAGACCCTCGCCAGCGAGGCAAGGCTGCGCAATCTCGCATGGATCGAAAGCAACCGCCGGAAGGTGGACAGCGCCACCGATGGGCGCGTCGGCTACATCTATGTACCGAGCACCGGCCGCGGCGGTCAGACCGAGCTCTTCCGTATGTTTCGCGCGCAGTACAACAAGGACGGACTCATCGTCGACGAGCGATTCAACAACGGCGGCCAGATCCCCGACCGCTTTGTCGAGCTTCTCAACCGCCCGCTCTACAACTACTGGGCTGTGCGTACGGGCATCGATTGGCAGACGCCGGCGATTGCCCACGTCGGGCCGACGGTCATGCTGATCAACGGCTGGAGCGGTTCCGGTGGAGACGCGTTTCCCTACTACTTCAAGGCTGCCGGGGTCGGACCGCTCATCGGCACCTGGACCTGGGGCGGTCTGATCGGCGTCAGCAGCTCGCCCCCGTTGATCGACGGTGGC
>CBDTWX010000295.1:0-7149 GCA_965364305.1 uncultured Thermoanaerobaculia bacterium | reverse complement strand
CTCCTCACCTTCAGGGAGCTCGAGCACCAGCTCCTTGATGAAGGTCGCCACGTTGCGATTCGAACGGACCCTGCAGCGCCATTTGCGAACATCGAAGATCTCTGGCTCGACCTCGATCTTCATATCCTGTTTGACCTTGACCTGGCACGACAGGCGCACTCCGTTTCGTGCCTCGCCACGGCTGACATGCGCGCTTTCGGTCGGCAACAGAGCGCCGCCGCCCGACTGGACTTCGACCTTGCAGACGCCGCAGGTGCCTTTGCCGCCGCAGGCTGACGGGATGAAGATTTTCTGCGCTGCGAGGGTGTTGAGGAGGGTGTCACCGGCCATGGTCTTGATTGCCTTGTCCGGGTCTTCGTTGACGGTAACGATGACGTCTCCGGCCGCGACAAGCTTCGACTTGGCGACCATCAAGACCATGACAAGAGAGACGATCACCAGGACGAACACCGCGACACCGAGGATGACGGTCAACATCTCTGCCCCTGCCTACAATTGAATGCCGGCGAAAGCCATGAAACCGATCGCCATCAAGCCGGTGACCAGGAACGTGATGCCGAGCCCGCGCAAGGGGCGCGGAACGTCGGAGTAAACCATCTTTTCGCGGATCGCAGCCAAGGCGACGATCGCGAGCAAGAATCCAAAGCCCGAGCCGAAACCGAAGACCGCGCTCTCGGCAAACGTGTAGTCACGTTCGACCATGAAAAGAGAACCGCCGAGGATCGCGCAGTTAACGGCGATCAGCGGCAAAAAGACCCCGAGCGCGGAGTAGAGCTTTGGCGCATACCGGTCGAGAGTCATTTCGACAACCTGCACCGACGCGGCGATCGAGCCGATGAAGGCCAGGAAGCGCACGAAGCTGAGATCAACACTCGACCAGGCCGGATTGAGCCAGGTCAGAGCACCCTCTTTCAGCAGATAGTTGTAGACCAGATAGTTCAGTGGTGTCGTCACGGTCAGCACGAAGGTCACGGCAGCGCCGAGTCCGAGCGACGTATCGACCTTCTTCGAAACCGCGAGGAACGAGCACATGCCGAGGAAGAAGGCGAGGGCCATGTTCTCGACGAAGATCGCTTTGACGGCGAGGCTGAGGTAGTGTTCAAGCATCTCAGTCCTCCTGCAGCTCGGGCTTCCAGGTCCGCAGCATCCAGATCAGAATTCCGATGATGAAGAATGCGCCCGGCGCCAGCACGAAGAGCCCGTTCGGCTGATACCACCCGCCATCGGTGACCAGCGGCAGAACCTGGACCCCAAAAAGTTTGCCGGCGCCAATCAACTCGCGGAAAAAGCCGACCAGGATCAGGATCAGGCTGTAGCCAAGGCCGTTGCCGAGACCGTCGAGCAGGCTGTCGGCAGGCGGGTTTTGCATCGCGAAAGCCTCGGCCCGACCCATGACGATGCAGTTGGTGATGATCAGGCCGACGAAGACCGACAGCTGCTTCGATATGTCGAAGAAGAAGGCCTGCAGCACCTGATCGGTCACGATCACCAATGACGCTATCACCGTCAGCTGAACGATGATCCGAATCGACGGGGGAATCAGGTTTCGGATCAGAGATACCGTGAAATTCGAAATCGACATCACCGCAATCACGGCGATCGACATCACGACCGAAGTCTCGAGCTTGGTGGTGACCGCGAGGGCCGAACAGATGCCGAGGACCTGGGCGGCAATCGGGTTGTCATTGAACAGCGGATCGAGCAGGGCGCGCTTTTGCCGGGTGTTCATGAGGCGCTCCCCTGAGCTCGTATCCGATCGAGGTATGGATCGAACCCACTCTCGCTGAGCCAGAACCTGACAAGGTTGGTCACGCCACGAGCGGTCAGGGTCGATCCGGAAAGACCATCAACCCGGTATGGATCCTGGGACGGTGGGCCGGCCGTGCCCTTCATGACCTCGATCGCCGGCTGCCAGTTTTCGTCGTAGGCTTTCCGCCCGACCCACAGGCCCTTCCAGCTCGGATTGTCGACCTCGCCACCAAGCCCGGGCGTCTCACCGTGCTCGTAAAAGGTGATGCCCTGAATCGTCGTCGTGTCTGGCGCCAATGCGATGAACCCATAGAGCGTCGACCACAGACCCTTGCCCTCGATCGGCAGGATCACTGACTGCACCTGCTCGTCCTCGATTCTTCGATAGACCAGCGCTTTGTTCGGCACCCGAGTGATCCCTGCGTTATTTGCCGGTGCCACGGAGCTCAACGCAGGGTCTTTGCTCGCTTTGCGCTGATCATAGGTTGCGGCATCGACCGAATCGTCGTAGTCGCCCGTTGCGAGATCCACCACCCTGGAATCAATATTGTCCTCGAAAAGGGCCTCGATCTCCTCGGCGCTCGCCGACTGGCCCTCCTCGAGCACGCCAGCGACGACCAGCACCTTGGTCTGTCGATCGAGTACCTTGTTGCGGGCCTGGCGATCCCGCAGGGAAACGGCGGCGGTCGAGACAACGATCGAACACACCAGGCAGACCGCAGTCGCGAACCCAACGATGTACGCGTTACTATTCTGCCGCATGACGCGCTAACCTCCGTTTGATGTTTGCCTGGACGAAGAAATGGTCGATGAACGGGGCGAACATGTTCATGAAGAGAATCGCCAACATCATGCCCTCCGGGTAGGCCGGGTTGACGACGCGTACGAGGACCACCAGAACACCGATGCCAAAGCCGTAGTACCACTTGCCCTGATTGGAAAACGCCGACGACACCGGATCGGTCGCCATGAAGACCGTTCCGAAGGCCCACCCTCCGAGCACGAAATGCCACCAGAACGGCACGCCAAAGAACGCGTTGGTTTCAGAGCCGATCAGGTTGAGGATCGAGGCCACGGCGATCGTTCCGACTGTCACGCCCGCCATCGTTCGCCAGGAACCGACCCTTGAAACGATCAGAACCAGAGCGCCGAACAGGCACAGGGCGGCCGAGGTCTCACCCATCGAGCCGGGAATGAAGCCGAGGAAGGCGTCCCACCACAGGCCGTTTCCGATCTCGCCGAGCGCCGCGACACCATCGACCGAGGCGCGGGACAGCCAGGTCGCGCCCGAAAACCCGTCCACACCGACGAAGTCAGCGGCGATCCAAGGTTTGTCGCCCGAAATCTCTGCCGGATAGGCGAAAAAGAGGATCGCTCTAATTGTCAACGCGGGGTTGAGGATGTTCATGCCAGTGCCGCCGAATACCTCTTTTGCCAACAACACCCCGGAGGCAGTGCCAACCGCGACTTGCCAGAGAGGAATGGTCGGCGGGAGAATCAGCGGCACCAGGAAGCCGGTGACAAAGAAGCCCTCGGCCACCTCGTGGCCGCGGGCGCAGGCGAAGATGACCTCGACGGTACCACCCGCCGCGAAGGTCATCGCGATGACCGGCAGGAAGTAGAGCGCGCCGTGGAAAAAGCAGTCCCAGAAGGCGGTCGTGAAACCGCCGCCCATCGCCGTAAACAAACCCGTCTGCCAACCGTCAAGCGGTTGGGCTCCGGCAAGAATCGCTCTGTTGGCCTGCAGACCGGTGTTGTACATGGCAAAAAAGACGACCGGCATCAGCGCGGCGACCACCGTTGCCATCATGCGTTTGAGGTCCAGCCCGTCGCGGACATGGGTCGTACCGGTGGTCACCTGACCCGGCGTATAGAGCAGGGTGTCAACCGCCTCGAACAATGGGTAGAGGGCATCGAGCTTGCCGCCCGATTGCAGGCGCTCGTCGAGATAGTCGAGAGATCGGCGGAGAATGCTCATGACTCCTCCTTCCAGATCTCGAAGAGATTGCGACGAAGGTGGGGAGCGTAATCCTCTTTGCCGGGACTGACGAACGAACAGAGACCGAGATCCTCCTCATCGAGCTCGAGACAGCCGAGCGCTTCCGCTCGCTCGAGGTCGTCCTTGAGCAGAGCGCGAAGCAGGAATGTCGGCATGACATCGAGCGGCATGACCTTTTCGAAGACGCCGATTGGCACCATCGCACGGTGACCGCCACGGCTCGACGTCGTGAGGTCATAGGTAGTGGAGGAACTTCTGAATCCCGACAAAAACGCACGGGTGACCGAAAAAATGTCCCAACCCGGCCACGTCCAACCGAGGAAGCGGCGACGATGATCCTCGGCAACGCATGTCAGCTGGTTGGCATACCGGCCCAGATAACCGAATCGGCCGCCTCTCGCGCGATGCCCGTAAAGAACCGAGCCCGATATCACCCGAGTTTCGCCAAAGAAGAGCTGTTCATCAATCAACGGTTCAACCTCTGCACCGAGCCGAGTCCTCAGAAGCCGTGCACGCATCACAACCGGTCCACATAGAGCAACCGTTCGTTCGACCGGAAGTCTTCCAGTTGCGAAAAGCTTACCGATGGCCGCGACATCCTGATAGCCGACGTGCCACACCACCTTCTCTCGATGAACGGGGTCGAGAAAATGGATGTGTGTGCCGACCAGACCTGCGGGATGTTTACCGGCAAACTCTTCCACCTGAACTCGTGGAGCAGACCCAGGCTCAAATTTCGCGTTCGGAGCACGGCAGAGATAGACCGCGCCGTCCGTCAGATGACTGAGGGCCCAAAGGCCGCGTTGGAAATCCTCGCCGTGCCCTTCGGCCACGACCTCGGGATCCGGGGCCAGGGGATTCGTGTCGATTGCGGTCACGAAAATGGAGCTACAGCTCGAAACCGGCGACGGCACGTTCGAAAAAGGCCGCTGACGAATCGCCGTCCACAGGCCCGACTCCACCAGCAGATCGCGCACCGATTGATCATCGAGGTCAACAATGTCGCGGCCGGTGAAACTCTCGAATGGGTGGTAATCCGCATCGTCCGGTTTACCGCTCCGTTCACCGACAGTCAGATCGATGACGACTGAATGCAGCGCGCGCCTCGCTCCGCGGTTGATCGCGCTAACCGTGCCCGCTCCCGGAGACGTGAATCGAACACCCTCGGTCTTGCGATCTTCAAACAGCATTTGTCCGCGTTTGACCTTGTCCCCGACTTGAACATGCATCCGAGGCTTCATGAACGGGTAGTCTCGAGCGAGAACCGCCACCTTCGAAACGGCCGGGCCTTCTTCGATGCGCTGATCCGGCGCACCCCTGATCGGCAGATCGAGGCCCTTTTTGATGAGGTGTACTGCCATGCCGTGCCCTTTTCCGCTCGTTGCGACCGATTTGCGCACACGAGCGCACAGAGGATACCAAGTCCGTCAAGCAGACGAAACCGGATTCCGTTGATCGACACTTCAGCGGTGTTAAGCTGTGGGAAACAGTCCTGCCCGATGGAGGAGGTGACATCGATGGCGAAGACACCGATCGTTCGGAACTATATGAAAAAGGCCTCGCGCACGTTTCGCGCCGACGAGGACATGAGTCAGGCGATGGGCGTGTTGGCACGCTCGTCATTCGCCGCCATTCCCGTGACGGACGACGATGGTCTCGTCGTCGGTCTTCTGACCGAGAAAGACGTCGTTCGCACCATCATCCAGTGGGCCTACGATCAACGGGCAGGCGGTCCTGTGCGCAATTACATGTCTCCGCTCGAGGTCATGGTGACACCTGATATGGACCTGCTGACCGCAGCGAGGGCCTTCCTGGAGTGTCATTTTTCGTGTCTGCCCGTGATGGAAGGCGATCGGCTGGTCGGGCGGCTGGTGCGCCACGACGTGCTCAAGGGAATCGAGAAATGGGCCACCGAAATCAACAAGGAACGTGAGAGCCGCTTGACGACATCCCCCGAACACGAGCGACCGACCGCCATCGAGGAGCTCCAGAAGGTCGCAGCCTCGCATAAACGGGAGGAGCTTTCACAAATTTTTCGCAAGCACTGACCTGGCGCGATTCATGCATGCTCCTCGATCGATGAGGAGGCTCTCATGGTACGCACACATGTCATCTTCGCGGCGTTTGCAGCCGTTCTTTTGAACGTCTCGTGTTCCTCGACCAGGGTCCAGACCGACTACGACCACGGAGCTGATTTCGCCCAGTACTCGACCTTTGCCTGGTACAGCTCCACCGACGATGACTCACGGCCTACCGCCGGCCCCAGCCAGATCGTCGATGGGCGCATCCGACAAGCCATCTCCCAGAACATCCTTGCAAAGGGTTTGAGTCAGACCACCCCCGACGCGGCAGACCTCCTCGTCGCCTACTACACGTCGCTCAGCTCTCAGTTACGGTTTCACCACATGGGTCGGGGTTATGGCTGGGGCTGGGGTCCGCATTGGGGATTCGGCTATAGCTACTGGCCCGGCTGGAGCTACACCGCCGTCTACCCCTATCACGAGGGGACGATCATCGTCGACATCATCGACCGCTCGAAGCAGCAGCTCGTATGGCGCGGTGTTGTCACCAGCGTTCTCAATCGTAAGAGCTCCTCGGAGGAGAAGATCGACCAGTCGATGACACGGATTCTCCGCGAGTTTCCACCCGCGTGAGTCAGCTCGTTTTTTTGCTATGACCATGACAACCCGATTGCCCATACCATCGTCAGAAGTATGAGAGGTGACGTAATGCGGCGATACATCTGGTTCGCAGCGGCGGCGATTATCTTCCCACTCGTGTCCTGTTCGACCATGAAGGTGCGGGCGGATCATGATGCGCAGTTCGAATTCGACACGGACTCGACCTTTGCTCTCTTCGAACGGCCTGGCAAGGAGCGCCGGCGCCCGCAAATGAGCGAGATCGTCGATCGGCGGATCGCCGCGGCGATGGAAGCTGATATGGTCGGTAAGGGATTTTCCTCCGCCTCGCCGCGCGATGCCGATTTCTTGATCACCTTTTACACGGCCGTTCGCCGCCAGGTCGTCGTCAACCACGCGGGATGGTATGGCTATCGCCGGGGCTACTGGGGTGGCGGCACGAGGTGGGTCAGATCGTACGAAGAAGGGACTCTCGTCATCGACATCATCGACGCAAAACGGCGGGAACTCGTGTGGCGCGGAGTTGGCGAGGGTGCCTTCACGAAGTCGAACCCCTCGGACGACAAGGTCGCGAAACGGGTGGCAAAGGTGCTTCGGACGTTCCCGCCGGTGGGGTGACACTGACCAAATTCGGAGTTCGGAATTCGGAATTTTCCCCACCCACCCACTTGGCTTGGGGCTTGGGGCCTGAGGCTTGAGGCCGCTCGCCCCTAGCCCGGACTATTCACCAATCTTCGGCTGCAAGGCCCGATGCACCGCACC
>CBDTWX010000294.1:0-7173 GCA_965364305.1 uncultured Thermoanaerobaculia bacterium | reverse complement strand
CGAGGCCGTATTCGACCGGACCCAGCGCTTCACCGAAGAGGACGTCGTGCTGATCACCTACGGCGACCTGATCCTCTCCAAGGACCGCTCGCCGATTAGGACCCTGGCCGACTGCGTCGAGCGTTTCTTCCAGGGAGTCATCACCACCGTTCACATCCTGCCCTTCTTTCCGTACTCGTCGGATCGCGGTTTTTCGGTGATCGCCTTTGAGGAGGTGGACCCACGGCTCGGCACCTGGGATGACGTGGCCGAGCTCGACGACGACTTCAAGCTGATGTTCGACGGGGTCTTCAACCACATCTCGTCCAAGAGCTACTGGTTCGAGCAGTTTCTCGCCGGCAACCCGGAGTACGAGGATTTCTTCACCGTCTTCTCGTCGAAGACCGCCATCTCCGAGGAACACCTCAAGCTCATTCTGCGACCGCGCACCTCACCTGTTCTCTCGGAGTTTGCGACGATCAACGGCCCGCGCTGGGTGTGGACCACCTTCTCCGAGGATCAGGTCGACCTCAACTTCCAAAACCCGAAGGTACTGCTCAAGATCATCGAGATCATGCTCTTTTATGTGCGCCACGGAGCCGATCTCTTACGGCTCGACGCCATCACCTATCTGTGGGATGAGCCGGGCACCACCGGCGCCCACCTCGAAGAGACGCACGAGGTGGTCAAGCTCTTCCGTGACGTCCTCGACGCCGTTTCGCCGCACGTCGCGGTGGTCACCGAAACCAACGTCCCGCATGCCGACAACATCACCTACTTCGGTGACGGCACCGACGAGGCGCAGATGGTGTACAACTTCGCCCTTCCACCCCTGGTGCTGCACGCCTTCCAAACGGGCGATGCACGGGTGCTTGCGTCGTGGGCCGCCGATCTCGAACCACCGTCCGACACCACCGCGTTTTTCAACTTCCTCGACTCACACGACGGTATCGGCGTGATGGGGGCGCGGGGAATACTGTCTGACGACCAGATTCTCGGCATGTGCGATCGGGTTCGTGAGTGCGGCGGTTTTGTCTCCATGAAGACCGACAGCGACGGCGCCGAAAGCCCGTATGAGCTCAACATCACCTGGTATTCGGCCCTCAACAAAAAAAACAGCACCGAACCGAAGCAGCTCCGGATCGACCGCTTCATCGCGTCGCGGGCGGTGGGGTTGGTCCTGCGCGGGGTTCCGGGGATCTACCTGCCGAGCATTCTCGGGTCGCGAAACGACGTTGAAGCGGTCTATCGCGACGGCAGCCATCGCAGCATCAACCGAACGGGCATCGACGAGGAACGACTCTTCGAGATCGTCGAAAACCGCAAGCTGGTGCCGACCCGCATCGCTCTTGCTTACGTGGCGATGCTCCAGGTGCGGGTGGCCGAGCCGGCTTTCCACCCGATCGGGCAGCAGCGGGTCCTCGAGCTCGACCGGCGTGTCTTCTCGATCGTCAGGACGTCCCCGGATGGTCACTCGCGGGTGCTGTGCCTGATCAACGTCAGCTGGGATGAGGTCGGCATCTCGGTCGGCGCCGGCGACGTCGGTTTGGCCGCCGGCGTCCTCACCGATCTGATTGGGGGAGGATCGGTGGATGCGAGCCACGGCCGCATCGATCTGAGGTTGGACCCCTACGACGTGGTCTGGCTCAAGGAGCGTGTGCGGTGAGGGTTCTGGCGGGGGACATCGGCGGCACGAAGACCCGTCTCGGTGTCTTCGAGATCGTCGAGTCCGGCGTGCGCACCGTCGAGGTCCAGGTGTTTTCGAGTGAAAAGGCAGAAGGTCTCGAAGAGATCGTTGCCGATTTCATGACTGGGCGGACCAATGGGTGCTCTGCGGCGTGTTTCGGTATCGCAGGGCCGGTCACCGGACGGCGCATGCGGACCACCAACCTGCCGTGGGTGGTCGACGCCGAAAACCTGGAGCGCGTTACCGGCATCTCGAAGGTCATCCTCCTCAACGATCTCGAAGCCACGGCGTGGGGAGTTTCGCGGCTCGAGGAGGATCAGCTCCTCGTTCTCAACCCCGGCAGGGCCGACGCGCGCGGCAACGGCGCCGTGATCGCTGCCGGGACCGGCCTCGGAGAGGCGGGGATCCATCGCAACGGGCGCTCCATGCGGCCGTTTGCCTGCGAGGGCGGTCATGCCAGCTTTTCGCCCACCGATGAGCTGGGTGACGGGCTTCTGCGCGTCCTTCGACGCCGCTACGGTCATGTCAGCTGGGAGCGAGTGCTTTCGGGTCCCGGTTTGGCGAGCCTCTATCGCTATCTCCTCTCGGTGGAGGGCCTGGAGGCACCCGATTGGTTCCTCTCGGCGGAGCGCACGGGTGACCCGACACCGAAGATCACCGCGGCGGGCCTCGACGGCACCTGTGCCGTGTGCGCGCGAACCCTCGAGCTTTTTGCACGACTTTACGGCGAAGAGGCTGCCAACCTCGCGCTCAAGATGATGGCGACCGGTGGAGTATGGGTCGGCGGCGGCATCGCGCCGAGGATCGTCCCGGTGCTCGCAGGTGGCTCGTTCATGCAGGGCTTTCTCGCCAAAGGGCGGATGAAACCACTGCTCGAGTCGATGCCGGTCAAAATCGTCCTTGACGACCGCGCCGCCCTCCTGGGAGCCGCCTCCTGCGCCGCCGCCGTCGTGTCCTGACAGGAGTCCAGTGACCACCATCTCCTGAATGCACCTCAAGAAATCTCTTCGCCATTGGGAGCGAAACCAACGGCCGACTCGAGGAATTCATGGGGTAAAAACTAAAAACTAAAAACTCGATACTCATACCGAATTCGCACATTCATGCCCCGGCGCGACACGATGTGTCCCAGAATGTTACACGCGAGACTCTCTGCGGCCGTGCTCTGAATTGGCATCACCTTTGCAGTGTGTTGCTGTTGGAGGCGGACATGGGTCGAAAGGAACAGGACGAACGCAGGCGAAGTCACCGATACGAACTCGAAACCGAGGTTACGGCACGGCTCAGACCAGCGATCGAGGTCAAGGTTCTCAATCTGTCTGAGCACGGCATGCTGATTGAAACTCCGTCCGGGCTGCCGCCGAGAGGGACGTGTGAGATGACCGTCAAGGCGCCGAGTGGTCCGAAAGTCATTCGGGCCAAGGTCGCGAGGTGCCGCGCGAATATGGTGAAAAATGACGACGGAACGGTCTCGATGGTCTTCCACGCGGGGCTTGAGTTCAGCGAGGGTTTTGCGGCGGGCCAGGAGATCAAGGACCTGATCTCCGAGGTCTGCCTCGTCGATGACCCCGTCAATGCGGCTGGAGCGGGCGGCGTCAGGGAAAGTTTGGAACAAGCGATGTGATGTCGGGTCCATCACGAATCCGCCCTCCAGGTGGATCCGACGTCGAGAACCGCGGGGCCGTTGTTGGCCTCGCGGGTTTTTTTCGGGCGGCGAGACGGGTGTAAAATCTTCCGGTATGAGGTCTTTCGAGGTGGATCACGGATCGCCGGTTGACTTCGTGCACCAGGTCGAGCGGATCCTCGAGGAACGCGGGCTGGGCGGTCACGTCGCATTGCGGCTTGATGGTGACAAGCTGGTGGTCCGCTTTCGTTGGATGGGGTCTTCCGAACTCCGATACGCCTTGACCCATACTGAGAGAGGGTTTCGCGCCGAGCTGGATAAGGTCAGAATGTCGCCCCTCCACGCTCCATTTCGGCAGCGCTTCGATGAGAGTCTCGATCAGGTCCTCGGTGCGGTCGGCGCACGAGGCGTCTGATCGAATAGAATTCTGAATTTTGAATTTTGAAATCCCCTCCACCCCCCTTCCATAGATCCCTCCGCTCGGTCGCTCAGCTCCCTCGGTCGGGATGACATGTGAATGCAACGTGTCGATTCGGTCGGAGTAACACATTCGAGGCCCTCGGTCGGGACACCTCGAAACGACAGAGACTTCGCATGTCATCCTGAGGAGCCGTATGCGAGGAGAAATCCGTTCGCTTCTCTCAGGACGAGTCTGGGTGGGCGGCGGATTCATCCCATGTGCACCCGAGACGTGTGCACCACAATCGGCCAACCGGATGACTCACGGGCGAGGGTGGGCGGGAACCAAAAGCTAAAAACTAAAAACTAAAAACTAAAAACTGATATTCATTCCACGTAGCTCAGCACATCGATCAGCTGCTCCACTCGTGATGCGGAGTCATCGCCGGCGGGATATTGGTAGGCGATGGTCAGCAGTCTGTTACCGGCCGGATGAATGAGCAGGATGCGGGTCTCCTCCTGCAGGACGCCATCCTCCGAAAACTTCCCACGCGAGTAGAACGCGGTTCCGAAGTCTCCCTGCAGCTCCTGAGCACCCCGGTACTCCCCGTCGGGCAGACCCTCGATCTGGGCCTGATGATCGGTGACCTCCGCCACCAGGTTGACACCGGTGGTCTCGGGACCGACGGTAAATCGAATCACCCCTCCCAACATCTCGTCCGCGGGACGCAGCTCGAGGCTCGCACCCTGGTTTTTCGCGACGACCAGTCCGTCCGGCACCATTGTCAGCCGGATGGCGAGGTCGGTGTTTTCCACCCCAGGGTTGACGACGGGAGGCTCCGGTTGGGAGCAGGCGGCAAGGACCAAACACACCACAGACGCGACGACAATTCGTACGGGGCTCAACATCGTCCTCACTCCTTGATCAAAGGCACCGCGACGCACTCTCGAAGCTCGATCTCGTGGTCGGTCGCACAGTGCATGCAACGCACGTGGATCGTCCTCTCCTCGGTACGATACTCGAGATCGCGCTCTCCACAGGCCCCGCAGATGAAGCTCCGTGCGAAACCCCAATCGATGACGACATCCTTGTAGAACGAGGATTCCTTGTCGAGATGCCACACGAAGTTCTTCACGGTCGTGCCGGTCGAAAGCGGGAAGGGGGTGTGGAAAGATATCTGGAGGCGCTGTTTGGCCTTCTTGGTCGTCACCAACCCGCCGCGGCCGTAGTCGACATCGCTGATCATCTCGAACGGAACGGACTCGAAATCTCCGTCCTTTTTCACGATCATTCGGCGGGACGTCAGAAGGACCGGACCTTCGTCGGAGTCGAGGCGGAGAAACGGCACCTCCTCCTGCAGAAGAACCGTCGAGAACTCCGCCGCATCTTCCTTTTTGAGAGGGTGTTGCTCGAGGAACTGGGTTGCTCGGTGGAGCCACTCCTCTCGAACCTGCATCGCCCTGACCATCGCCTCTTCGAGAGCCTTTTCTCGTTGCATCGATTGGATGTGCTCGCGGTCGTACTTCTGAAAAACAACCCCGCAGCGTTCGCACTCCTCGGCCATGACCGACTGGACGTGGTCGCAGGAAGGACATCTCTTCGTCGCGGCTTCCTGCTCGAGATCTTCAAACATCGACGGAGGGCTGTCGCTGACCCGCAGCTCGATGAAAACGCCTGCTTCGCCCAGGCTGTCGGCGATCTTCTGTGCCTTTTCTCTGTTGAGAGACTGAAACATCGGGATGGAGGGAGAGGGAAAATGCTCGGAGAACTCGACCTCGGATCGACCGGTCAAGCGCCCCATGAGCGACGCATACTGATCCCGACCGGCGCTCGAGGGATCGTTCAGACCAAGCACGTAGATGTCGTAGGAGAATATGTCGGGCATGAGACACCTCGCTTTGCATCCAGTATATCCGACGTACCCGTCGGTCGGTTTGAACGCTTCAACGTTCTAACGTTTTAACGTTTGAACGGTTTCTGGCGGTACAATGGGCCTCGATGAGGTGGGTTCTCCGTACCGTACCGGCGCTGGTCTGGATGGTGGTCGCGGTGGCCGGTCCCCCCGGTGTCGGCGCAGCGTCGCCGGCCGACGACCAGCTCGCCACCGTCCGCCATCGAATCGATCAGCTCGAGGCGCGTCTCGGTCGCCTTGCGGCGGAGACCGAGAGTGTCGAAAGGGAGCGCGAACGCCTCGATGCCCTTCTCCAGCTGGCCGATGCCCGCGTTCGCGAGGTCGAGCTGCTGCTCGAACAGCGCGGCGAAGAGGCTGCGAGGTTGCGCGAGGAAGCGTCGGGTCTTGCCGCCGAGCTCGACAGCCGCCGCGAGCTCCTCGATCAGCACATCGAAATCGTTGCCCTCCTTGGGCGTCCCGGTCCGATGCAGCTCTTCGTCGACGCCTACCGGGGCGGGGATCTGGAAGAGGCGGTGGGAACGGTATCGGTACTGACTGCCGGCCAGATTCGGCTGGTCGAGGAGTACCGCGAAATCCGGAGACAGCACAACATCAGGCTCTCGCAGCTCAGTCGCACCCTCGATCGAGCGAGGGAGGAAGCGGAACGGCTGGAGGTGCGGCGCGACGAGCTGGAGGGCGTGCGCCGCGACGTCGCGCTGCGTCTCGATCGTCTCGAGCGGAGCCGAAAAAGTGCCGGCGCTGCGCTCGATGACCTGCGCGAACGACAAGCCGCCTTGGAGAGGCTGGTGGGTGTGCTGGCGAACCGAGAACGGTTCAACGGGGGCGAGGACATCCGCAGCTATCGCGGTGCTCTTCCGTGGCCGGTCGAGGGCACGGTGGTTCAGGGTTTCGGAAAACAAAGACTCGAGAAGTACGCCGCCTACACGATCTGTAACGGTCTCCGGTTCTCGAGCCCCGGCTCCACGCCGGTCAAGGCGGTCTTCCCCGGAGTCGTCGCCTTTGCACGCCACTTCAAGGGATACGGAAACATGGTTGTCCTCGACCATGGTCACGGCGTGTATTCGTTGGTTGCCGGGCTTGGTACAATCCACGTCCGCGTGGATCAGCGGGTCTCGATGGGCATGAGGCTGGGCCTCGCGGCGCCGCCGGAGGACGGCGGCAACGTCTATCTCGAGTTTCGGGTCAACGAAAAACCCGAGGATCCGACGCGATGGCTCCAGTTGAAAGGGGGTCCGGCCTGATCATGAAGCGTTCTCGCACTATCTTTCTGACCGTCTCGGTGTCGGTTGTGCTGCTCTTTTCCGGTGCGCTGTTGGCCAGTCGAAACACTCAAGACGTGCTCTTTCGCGCCCTCGGCAACCTCGCCGAGGTCGTTCACCTGGTCGAAACCGAGTATGTGGACGAGCTCAACCAAGAGGCATTGGCCCTCTCCCTCGATGCTGGCCTGGTCGAGCCCCTGGATCGATCCGCCGCGGTGCTGCCGGTGGACCAGATCGGGAACTACCTCGAGCTCGTCGAATCTCCGCCGCCGTTCGGACTGGGTCTGACGTCGAGGCTCGGGTCGGCCGCGG
>CBDTWX010000293.1:0-7199 GCA_965364305.1 uncultured Thermoanaerobaculia bacterium | reverse complement strand
CTACCTGGAGTGGGCCCGGGGCAAGAAGGCATGAGGCGGCCCTCGCGCAGGATCTTCCCGAGGCTCTTGCCGCTCAGCATGGAGTAGGTGAGGCCGACGGCGGTACAGATGCCGACGAAGCCCGCGAAGTCCTTGGTGGTGAGGGAGCCCATGAAGGCGAAGAGGATCTCGAGCCACAAAAACCACCGCGCCTTGATCGGCAGCACGAAAAAGAGCAGGATCGTCGCCTCACCCCACAGGGTGGCGAAGGCCGCAATGACGATCGCCAGCACGATGCGCTGGCCCTGCATGAGCTGGAAGGCGGCAAAATCGGAGGCACCGGCCCCGGCCATCGTCTGAAAAAGCTGCACAACGACCGCCACCACGGCCGCGCCGATGGCGCCGCGCACGACGAGGAGCCAGAATCGTTGTCGGCCCAACCGCCAATAGACGTCGCGACCGAACCAAAACAGGATCAGGAGCTCGACGAGAAACCAGATACCGGACAGGCCCCAACCGATGAACGGATAGGTCGCGATCTGCCAGACAAATCCCTTGAAGACCGCCGGAGTCAGCCGGAGCAAGGCTGGAATCACCGCGGTGCCTTCGAAGAACTGGAGTGAGAACGTGACAAAAAGCGCTGCCAGGATGCCCACGAGGTCTTTGGGCACCGGCAAACTCGACCCGGCGAAGCCGCCGAAGCCGCCGCCGCGAGATGAAGATGGCTGATAGATCAACGAATCCTCCGTTCGCAAATGGTAACAGGCACGGCCACCCATCCGCCCAACCAGTGTTGAGTTTTTCGTTTTGAGTTTTGAGTTCCCACCCACCCAGATCCTTCGTCGGGAGGAACCCTCCTCAGGATGACACGACCGAGAGGCGCTCCTTCCAATGACACAGGGAAACGATTGTTCTCATCGGTATGCCGAACACATCCGATATCATCCTGACAGGGACGGGTCGGAGGGTTGGACCGCGGAACGGCGCCTCAATGTGTCCGAGTCCGCCAGGGCCCCGATGGGCCGACAAAACTAGGAATGACACTCTCGGCAAGGGGCAATTAGAAGGTTGTCGTTGGAAGCCCTTCGGGTGGGCGGGTGGGATCTGCGTCTCTCTGTGTGATCTGTGGGCAGCCCTCGGGTGGGTGGGCGGCATTACTGATTCCTCATTCCTCATTCCTCATTCTTCATTCTTCATTCTTCATCCCTACTTCAACCCCGAAAACGCAACAAAGATGAAACTATTTGGGCTGGCGCGGGAATATGACAAGGATTTACTCAGGTTTGTTACATTACCTGTGCTGCAGGGCTTGACCCAGCGACATCGGAGCATCATCTTTACGACATGACGCGGTGAATGACCACCGCAGGAGGCACAATGAGCGAACTCACGACCATGCCCGTGATCCCCCTCAGGGAGGCGGTTCTCTTCCCCGAGGTGACATCACCGATCGCGGCCGGGCGCCCGGGCACCCTGCGCGCAATCGAAGCGGCACTGCGAAGCGAGGACAAACAGATATTTGTCGTCTCGCAGCGCGAGAACCTCGAGGACGTGACCCCCGAGATCCTTTACGGAATGGGCACCGTGGCGACGATCGGGCCCGTCCAGCGCGGTCCCTCCGGGATGCGGCTGCTGTTGAACGGCGACTACCGCGCGGTCGCGGTGCGCTACGAAGAACAGGACGAGTACCTCGTGGCCGCCATCCACCCCGCCGAGGAGATGTCGCCGATCGACCCGGACGAGGCGTCCTTCACCGCCCTATACCGCGAGACGCGTGAGCGCGCGGCCGAGCTGGGTCGCCGCGCCGGCATGCCGAAGGAGGCGGTGCAGCAGTTCCTCGCGGAAACCAAGGAACCTGGGCGCTTTGCCGATCTCGTGGCCGGACACCTCGATCTCCAACCGGGCGAAGCGCAGAAGCTGCTCGAGGCGCTGTCGGTCGAGGACCGCCTGCGTTCGGTACTCCTCCACATTCAGCGCCAGGTCGCCGTCCTCGATGCTCAGGAGGACATCAAGAGCCAGGTCCAGGAGGAGCTCGGTGATCGTCAGCGCGAGATGTTCCTGCGCCAGCAGCTCAAGGCCATTCAAAAGGAGCTCGGTGAGGACGGCGGTCGCGAGGACCTCGAGGAGCTGCGGGAGAAGCTTGAAGCCCTCGAGCTTCCTGAGGCAGCGCGCACTGAAGTTGAACGCGAGCTCAACCGGCTCGAGCGGATGGGGCCGGAGGGAATGGAAGCTCAGGTCATCCGAACCTATCTCGAGACCATCTGCGAGCTGCCGTGGTCGGAGCGCTCCGAGGAGCGTCTCGACGTCCAGCGGGCCGCCGAGATTCTCGAGGAGGACCACTACGCCCTCGGCGACGTCAAGGACCGCATCCTCGAGTTCTTGGCGGTCAGGATCCTCCAGCAAAAGGAGGAGGAAGCGGCGCAGGAATCCGACGAGCCAAAGGACGAAGAAAAGGCCGAGGAGCCGATCTCGATCCATGACACCGCCAGCCGAAACCCGATTTTGCTCTTTGCGGGTCCTCCCGGGGTCGGAAAAACCTCGGTCGCAAAATCGATCGCTCGGGCAATGGGCCGTGAGTACGTCCGCATCTCCCTCGGCGGCGTGCGCGACGAGGCCGACATCCGGGGCCACCGCCGCACCTATGTGGGTGCCATGCCGGGCCGCATCATCCAAGGTATGAAGCAAGCCGGTTCGAGGAACCCGGTCTTTCTTCTCGACGAGGTTGACAAGCTCGGCGCCTCATACCAGGGGGACCCCGGGGCCGCCCTCCTCGAGGTCCTCGATCCGGCCCAGAACGACAGCTTCACCGACCACTATCTGGGAGTGCCCTTCGACCTCAGCGAAGTTCAGTTCATCTGCACCGCCAACTTCTTGCAGAACATTCCGGGCCCGCTCCAGGACCGGATGGAGGTCGTGGAGTTCGCCGGCTACACCGAGGCTGAGAAGCTCGAAATCGCCAAGCGCTACTTGACTCCTCGCCAGATCAAGCAGACCGGACTTTCCGACGAGCAGATCGTGGTCACCGACGAAGCGGTGCGCGAGGTCATCACCGGCTACACGCGGGAGTCCGGCGTCCGCCAGCTCGAACGCGAGATCGGCCGTGTCGCCCGCAAGGTGGCGCGCAAGGTGGCCGCCCAGGAGCTGGAGCAGGTGGAAATCGGTGCCGACGAGGTCCACGATCTCCTCGGTCGGCCAAAGGTCCACCCCGAGCGGATGGCGGAGAGCGACCAGGTCGGCGTGGCGACCGGCATGTTCTACACCCCGGTCGGCGGCGACATCATGTTCGTCGAGGCCTCACCGATGGCCGGCAAGGGCAACCTCGTTTTGACCGGACAGCTCGGCGACGTCATGAAGGAATCGGCCCAAGCGGCCTGGACCTACGCCAAGGCGCACGCGGACGAGCTCTTCATCAGGGACAAGGCTTTCGAGCAGGACGTCCATATCCACGTCCCTGCCGGCGCCATCCCCAAGGACGGACCCTCGGCGGGCGTCACCATGGCCACCGCGCTGGTTTCTGCGTTATCGGGCCGCCCGGCGAGGAACGACGTGGCAATGACGGGCGAGATCACCCTCTCCGGGCGAGTGCTGCCGATCGGCGGCGTCAAGGAGAAGGTGCTCGGCGCGGTCCGATCGGGCATCTCGACCATCGTCCTGCCCAAGGTCAACGAGGCCGACCTCGAGGACCTGCCGGTCGAGATCCGCGACAGCCTGACGTTCCACCTGGTCGAGGAGCTCGGCGAGGCCCTGGCCAACACATTGCGCGGCGGCGAGTTCCGCGAAGGACGACTGCAGTTCAGCGGTTCGACACCGAAGAAGGGCTCGTCGCAAAACCTGCAGCATTAAGGCCTCTGTTGATATCAGTTTTCGGTTTTTAGTTTTAAGTTTTAGGTTTCCGTCCACCCACCCAGCCTGCTGAGGGTGCGACGGGAACTCCCGCCGCAGCGCGAAAGGCGGCAGGCGGCCGTCACGGAAAGACATGCTGGGGTCGGTCATCGGTAAACCGCTGCCGGGATGAGTCACGGCGCCCCGGTGGCGTCCGCAACTCAAAACTAAAAACTAAGAACTCAAAACTCACCCGATCTTGACCACTTCCACCCGATCGATCTCGACGTAGTGTTCGACTGGATCGACGATCGAGGGTGGCGGGTTGTCGAGGTCGAGGTCGTAGGTGCAGTCGTCGGCGGTGCGAACGGCTTCGCCCGAGGGATCGAAGACGTGGTTGCCGGCCCCGGCAAACTCCCCAGCTGGAGCCACTGAGCCACTGATACAGCAACCGACAACCCACACCTGATTTTCGGCCGCTCTCGCCTGCAAGAGGGTGCTCCAGATGTGATCTCGTCGCCACGGCCACCACGCAGGCACGATCAGCATCTCGCACCCTGCTTTCAAACGGAGAGCCCGAGCCTGCTCGGGGAAACGCACATCGTTGCAATTCATGAGACCGACGCGACGACCTCGCCACTCGAACGCCGAGTAGCTGGTTCCGGGATCCCACATCTCGTGCTCGCCGTTGGGGCGGAAGAGGTGGACCTTGTCGTAAAAGGCAAGCTCGCGGCCGTCGAGCCAGACGGTGACACGGTTGGATCGATCCTCGCTGATCGACCCGAAGACAAAGAGGGTGTCGGCGCTCGCTTCCGAGACCTCGGCAAAGATCCCACGGGCGCGGTCGGTATCCAGAGGAAGGGAATAACCGGTGAGGAAGAGCTCCGGAAAGACCACCATCTCGGCACCGTTGACGGCGGCACGTGATGCCTCGGCCCGAAACCGAAGGAGGTTGTCGTCGACCCCCTGACAGACCCAACGGGAGAGATAGGCTTTCATGGGGGTATTGGAACACATCTCCCGGTTCCATGCCCTTCTCGGTCTCCGTGCCCGAATGATCCAGAGACGGGTTCACCAGGAATATGTGGCGACTCCACGCGATTCTAATTGGTGCCGGGATCACGACGGGAACAACTCTTGCCGTTCCGGCGATCTGCAGACGTCACCGCGGCAGCAGCCGCGTTATGGGATCGAGAGGAAGATGGCAACCCAAGACAAGATTATCGAGGAGTTCGCGAACCGCGAATACCAGCACGGCTTTGTCACCGATGTCGAGCAGGACACTCTGCCACCCGGTCTCGACGACGACGTGATTCGTTTCATCTCGGCGAAAAAGGGCGAGCCCGAGTGGTTACTCGAGTGGCGGCTCAAAGCCTATCGCCGCTGGCTCGAGATGGACGAGCCGCGGTGGCCGAATGTCAGCTACCCGGAGATCGACTACACGGCGATCTCCTACTTTGCGGCGCCCAAGAAAGCCGAGCTCGAGAGCCTCGACGAGGTCGACCCCGAGATCCTCCGCACCTACGAAAAACTGGGAATCCCGCTCGACGAGCAGAAGATTCTCGCCGGTGTCGCGGTGGACGCAGTCTTCGACAGTGTGTCAGTGGCGACCACCTTCAAGGATAAACTCTCCGAGCTCGGGATCATCTTCTGCTCGTTCTCGGAAGCGGTACGCGAGCACCCCGAGCTGGTCAAGAAGTATCTCGGGTCGGTGGTGCCGGCCACCGACAACTTCTTTGCCACATTGAACTCGGCGGTTTTTTCCGACGGTTCCTTTGTCTATGTTCCCAAAGGCGTGCGCTGCCCGATGGAGCTGTCGACCTACTTCCGCATCAACGCCGCCAATACCGGCCAGTTCGAACGCACGCTGATCGTCGCCGACGAGGGCGCCTATGTCAGTTATCTCGAGGGCTGTACCGCACCGATGCGGGACGAAAACCAGCTCCACGCAGCAGTGGTCGAACTGGTCGCCCTCGAGGATGCGGAGATCAAATACTCGACGGTCCAGAACTGGTACCCCGGGGACAAGGAAACCGGCCAGGGCGGGATCTTCAACTTCGTCACCAAGAGAGGAATCTGCAAGGGCGACCGGGCGAAAATTTCCTGGACCCAGGTAGAGACCGGTTCGGCCATCACCTGGAAGTACCCGAGCGTGATCTTGAAGGGTGACGACACCGTCGGTGAGTTCTACTCGGTAGCCCTCACCTCCGGACGTCAGCAGGCCGACACCGGCTCCAAGATGATCCATCTCGGCAACAATACCTCTTCGACGATCGTCTCCAAGGGCATCTCTGCCGGCCAGGGCCAAAATACCTACCGCGGTCTGGTCAAGGTCGGGAAGAAGGCCGAGGACGCGCGCAACTTCTCACAGTGCGACTCGATGCTCATCGGGAATCGCTGCGGAGCCCACACGTTCCCGTACATCGAGATTGCCAATCCCTCTGCCCAGATGGAGCACGAGGCGACGACCTCGAAGATCGGTGAAGATCAGATCTTTTACTGTAACCAGCGCGGCATCGAAACCGAGGATGCGGTGTCGATGATCGTCAACGGTTTCTGCAAGGAGGTCTTCCGCGAGCTGCCGATGGAGTTCGCAGTAGAAGCTCAAAAACTCTTGGGCGTCTCACTCGAAGGCAGCGTTGGATGAGAAATGAGAGGCAACTGGTGGCTTCTTTTTTTCTCGCGCCATGTCTTCGAAAGACCTGGCGCGAGAAAAAAGGCATGAGGAAAATAGATGAAAAGCGAATCACTACTTGAAATCGAAAACCTGCATGTAGCGATGGATGGGGCCGAGATTTTGAAGGGTATCGACCTCTCGGTGAAACCCGGTGAGGTGCACGCCATCATGGGTCCCAACGGATCCGGCAAGAGCACCCTGGCAAGCGTGCTCGCCGGCCGTGAGGACTACGAGATCACCGAGGGTCAGGTCCGCTTCCAGGGCGAGGACCTGCTCGAGCTCGACGCCGAAACCCGGGCCCGTGAGGGCCTGTTTCTGGCTTTTCAGTATCCGGTGGAGATCCCCGGCGTCAGCAACACCTATTTTCTGCGTACGGCGCTGAACGCCATCCGCAGCCACCGTGGCGAGGAACCGATCGACGCCATGGATTTCCTGTCCCTCGTGCGAAAGAAGGTCGAGGTGGTCAAGCTCGACGAGAACCTGCTCAAGCGCCCGGTCAACGAGGGATTTTCGGGTGGGGAAAAGAAACGCAACGAGATCTTCCACATGGCGGTGCTCGAACCGCGGTTGGCGATTCTCGACGAGACCGATTCGGGTCTCGATATCGACGCCCTCAAGATCGTGGCCGATGGGGTCAACTCGCTCCGCGATCCAGGACGGTCCTTCGTCCTCATCACCCACTACCAGCGGCTCCTCAACTACATCGTGCCCGATTTCGTGC
>CBDTWX010000292.1:0-7251 GCA_965364305.1 uncultured Thermoanaerobaculia bacterium | reverse complement strand
GACACGAGCCGTGAACCAGGAACCTGCCGCAGCACCTTGCGCGCGGCGGCCGAAGAGAACGAATCGGAGTGCTTGCCCCGGATGAAGAGGGATGGCACCCGAAGCCGCCGCAGCTGCGGCCAGACGTTGTGCGGCGACATTCTGAAGATCCTCGCCTCCCAGCTTCTGGGATAGCGCAGGATCACGCCACCCTCGGCCGCCGGAACCAGCGCCGCCTCGAGGTAGTCGTCGAGGGTCTCGTCATCCCACGCCCGAAACATCCGGCGATGTCGATAGGATGCTCGCGCGGCATCCCGATCCGGGAACTGACGCCGCCGTTTCAGGGCTCCCTTGACAAGTGGCAATTGGTCACCCACCCCAACGGTCTTCATCGTGCCCCAGACTATCGACATCCACCCCGAGAGGATGACCGGGTCGACCGCCACCACCGCCCTGAACAGACCGGGGTCCTCGGCCGCCGCAAGAAGAGACGTGACGGCGCCGAGGCTGTGGCCCACCCCGACCGAGCCTCGCATGCCTCGCCGTTCCAGCTCCTCGATGAGGTCGTGCGAAAGCTGCGACCAGTGGGTCAGCAATCGCGGATCACTGTCGGGCCACAACGGGCGCGCCTCCATGGATACCACCCGAGCGCCGGTTCGTAGGACCTCGATCACTCGACGGTAGGTGGCGGGTGGAAAACCGTTGCCGTGGGCGAAATGCAGAGGCGGACCGGACCCGCCCCAGTCGAGCCAGTGTTGGTCGCGAGCCGGAACCACAGGTTCACACATACGGGGTAGTGTACGCCCCCATCATTCATCCGAGAGGCGCCGCCAGTTCTCTGCCCTACACGCTTCTGGGTAGAAAGCCGTCGAGGAAGAGGATGAGCACTTGATCGGCGATCTCTTCGGCGCTGGTTCCCTCGACCGCCGGGTACCACATATAGATCCAGTTCAGCATTCCAAAGAGGTGGAGCGTTGCCGGCCACGGATCGACCCTCAGCGCACCCGCCCCTTCGCCAATTGACTCGACGATCTCGAGGGTCGTCTGGAGATAGCTCTGACGAAGAGCGCGCACGCGTTCATGGAAATCCCCGCTCAGGGTCTCCATCTCGCCGGCGCAGACCTTGAGCTCGTTCATCCTGGTCAGAAAGTGCTCGAGGTGATTGACGACCATCACCCGCAGTCTTTCTCTCGGTTCGGTGACAGAGGCCAAACGGTCGTCGAGGCGGCTGAGGATTGTCTCGAAGGTGTGGAACTGGATCAGAAAGAGCAGCTCCTCTTTGGAGCCGAAGTAGTGATAGAGACCGGCCAAACTCATGTCGGCCTCACGGGCCACCATGCGGATCGTGGATCGGCCGTATCCCTCACGCGCCATCACACGGGCCGCGGCACCGAGGACGGCGTCAAGCTTGTGGTCATAGGCGGTGGCTGCTCCGGTCGGTCGGATCAGGAGGTCGTCGGAAGACGCACGAGTTGACGCCATAGTCCACCAATTCCGTTCGAACGTTCGTTCTGTTCAGAGTATCACGTCCGGCACGCTCGGCAGGCCTCTACTGAGGCAGCTTCTCCCAATCGGACTTGGGCGCATCCTTGGCCAGGGCGAGGCCGCCGTCGGCGCCGACGTAGACCGGGTCCTTCACCACCCGCACCTTGCCTCCGCCGAACTCGCTCAGAGCTTTGTTGAGGTACTGGCCGAAGCCGGGTATGCGAGACGAACCACCGGCCAGGATGACCTGGTTGCGAACCTGTTCCTGGTACTCCGACTCGACGCCGGCGATGAGATCGAGCATCGCTTCGGCTACCGGCGGTCCCAGGCTCTCGCAGGCCTGGCGCATCTCTTCGGTGATGTCGATCTCGGACGGCTTGCCGCCGATCGGGATCGAAACCACCACCGGTGCCTCGGGTTTGCCCATGAAGCTGTGAGCCTCTTTCCATTCTCGGACGGTGTGGATCGACACGCTGATCCCCGGATGGCGTTCGCCGAGCAAGGTCATCAGCTGTTCGTCGACCCAGTCGCCGGCGTTGATGAGTGTTCGCTGGTCTTCCTCGGTCGGATAGCGGCCCTTCATCACACAGTAGTCGGTGGTTCCGGCACCCACGTCGACGACGATGGCGTGGAGCAACGCATCCAGACCGTAGGCGACGGCGAACGGCTCGGAGACGATGATCAAACCGTCCACCAGGCCGCGCATGGCCTCCCGGACGTGCTGTTTGTTGACCCGAAGCGCTTCTGCCGGGACCCCGACCACGGCCCGCACGTTGCCGCCGCTCTTACGCACCGCGTTCACCCCGGCAAGATCCAGAAGGTGGGCCAGCAACTCCCTGATCGCCTGTTGATCCTTGTCCGAGCCCTCCTTGAGAAGGCCACGTTCGAGCGGGCGATGCACCTCAAGCATGGTACGGTTTTCGACGGCATCGGAGCCGAAGAGGACCTTTTTCTTGAGGATTTTCCGAGCCACGGCATCCACCGGCCAACCGACATAGCTGTCGACGACCCGCTGCTCACCCGCGGAGGTTGCTATTGCACTCTGCGAGGTTCCCAGATCAATGCCGACGAGCAGTAGTTCAGCCTTTTCAGTCATCTGTTTCTCCCTTGTTGGTCGCACTCACCTCTCGAGCGTACCCCTGAATACCGGTGAACAATGCCTCGGCGATGCTCTGCCGGTACTGGGGAAGACCGAGAAACCGGGCCTCGCGATCGTTCGAAATGCACGCAACCTCGGCCAGGATGGCCGGCATGTCGGTCGCTACGAGGACTACAAACGGCGCCCGCATCACCCCTCGGTTCACCACCTCACGATTCCTCGTTCGCAGCGTCTCGAAGAGTGACTGGCCGACCCAGTCCGCCAGACGCTCAGATTCCTGCTGGCGGACCCCCGAGTAGATGCCGTCGAGCAGCCGCCGGGTGTCCGCCACCGAGAATCCCGAATCGCTGTTCTCCGCTGCAGCGAGCTCTTTGAGGAATGGATCGACCGTCGCCCCCGCAAAGTAGGTTTCGATGCCCCTGGCCTCCCGGTCGGGGAGCCAGTTGACGTGAATCGAGACAAAAAGATCGGCGTTGGCACGGTTGGCGATCTCGGTTCGCTCTCTGAGCGGGACGGTCTCATCGCCAGGACGAGTCATGACGACGCTGAACTCGCGCCGTTCCGCCAGCTGTCTGAGCCGGTCTGCGATGTCCCAGGCTAGATCCTTCTCGAGCATTCCGTATCTGGGCAGGAGCGCACCGCTGTCCGTGCCGCCGTGGCCGGCGTCGATCGCGAGGGTCCGAACCGCAAGAGGGATCACCGCGGGTTCGATGGCGTGGGCCCGGTGGCCGTTGATCACATCCGTCAGATCATTCGCCCCCGAGCCGGCCCCATCGCGGAGCGGCGGTGCAACTGTACGGGAACGAACGGAGCTGTCTGTGATCTCGGGGTCGCCTCGATTCGAGCTGGCGTCGGAGCGGATGCTGAGCGCCAGCACTACGATCGCCATGGCGAGAAGGGATCCTCCCGCAACCACGGCTCGCCGAAGACGCTGAAGCCTGGCCAGTCGCTTGCGACGGATCGTGCCACGCGGTTGATTGTGGATCACCTCGATGTTGTCCTCCGCCATACCCTCGAAGATGCGGCGTTTCAGGCGTTGATCGGCGCTCATCGAGCCGTTCCGCCGTCGACAAATCTCCGCTTCGAGTCAAGCACGCGATGCCGCGACATCGCTCCGAGGTGCCTCCAGAGCGTCATCCTAAAATCGTATCACGCAACGGCCCGACAAACAGCGTCAGGTTGCTGGTGCAGCCGTCAGCGACAGTGCTCAGCGACGGGTGACAGCGACAGCCAACAGTGACTGTCGCTGTCGCTGATTTCTGCCGCTGCTCTCTGCCGCTCGTGGCTGACGCTGTCCCTGCATCCGGGTGGGTGGCCCTGCATCCTGCATCCTGCATCCTGCATCCTGCTGCATCCTAAACCGTAGAGAATACCGACGCGGGTGGCACGTAGGAGTATCATGTGGCACCGAAGGAGGCGCAATGGATGCTCTGGCTGAAGCAGTGACGCCGGTTGCGGACCCGGTCATCGTGGTGGACGGCGTCCGACATGTCTACAAGGGCGGTACGGTCGCGCTGGATGGAGTCGACCTCGAGATCGGTACCGGGCTTTTCGGCTTGCTCGGACCGAATGGTGCCGGCAAGAGCACCCTGATGCGCATCATCTGCACCCTGCTGGTGCCGAGCGACGGCCGGGTCACGGTCGGTGGCCACGACGTGGTGAGGGACCGACGGGCGGTGCGAACCCTGTTCGGATACCTGCCGCAGGAGTTCGGCGCATGGCGGCTGCAGCGGGTGGAGGAGGTGCTCGACACGCTCGGTACACTCTCCGGCCTGCGGAATCGCAGCGAGCGCCACCGCAGGGTGGACGAGGTGCTCGAGTCGGTCGGTCTGGCCGATGTCGCCGACCGCAAGGTCAAGGCGCTTTCCGGCGGCATGGTGCGTCGCCTCGGGGTGGCGCAGGCACTGCTGCACGAACCTCGCATCCTGGTGGTCGACGAGCCGACGGTGGGTCTCGATCCAGAGGAGCGCTTGCGATTTCGCCAGCTCATGGCGAAGCTCGGCCAGGATCGTGTCATCGTGCTGTCGACGCACATCGTCGCCGACCTCGGCTCCGGCTGCGAGGACCTGGCCGTGATTGACCATGGCAAGCTGTGCTTTCGCGGATCACCGGCAGAACTCATTGGACACGCCGACGGGATGGTGCATGAAGTCACAGTCGAAGGAACACGCGAGGCGGAGCTCAGTCCGGATCTGGAGATCGTTTCCCGCTCGGTCGACGGCACCCAGGTCAGGCTTCGCCTGGTGTCTGCCGCGGATCTGGTCCCGCAGGGCGCGACGCCGGTGACCGATGTGACCCTCGAGGAGGCATATCTGGCATTCATGGCGGCGCGCGGTAGAGGCACCGCTACGACGATCGAGGAGGAGGCATCATGAACTGGCCGGTTATCTGGGCCGTCGCCCGAGCCGAGATGCGCCTCACACGGCGCCTCGTTCGCTACTGGGTCTTTCTGATCATCAGCTACCTCATCGGTCTTGCGGGTTACTTTTACTACGGCTCGTTGCACGCGTTCTTCTCGTCGTACTCGGCCACCGTCGGCTCGGTCGGTCCCCGCTATCTGATCGGAGCGGTCGGCCTTTACTACTTGATGGTCTTCATGATCGGCTTGGTCTTTTTAGGTTTCGACCTGCGCTCTCGTGACCGCCGGGAACGTATCGTCGAGGTGCTCGACTCACGGCCGATCACCAACTTCGAGCTGGTCTTCGGTCGGTTCCTCGGCGTGCTGCTGCCGGCCTGGGTGCCGGTGGTGCTGCTGGCGGTGTTGCTGGAGGGGCTCGGCATCGTGCTGCCGCTGCTCGGCTCACCGGTTGGGGAACGCATCGAACCGTTGTCGCTGGTGGTTTACGTCTTCTACATGGCATTGCCGGCCTTCGCGTTCTCGCTGGCGGTTGTTTTTCTCGTAACGCTGGTGGTCCGGCACCGCCTGGTGGCGGCCGTGCTCGCCCTGTCGGTGCTCGGCGGGATGTTCTTTGCCTCCCTGCGATTGCCCCTGACCTACGGACCCTTCTTCGACGTCCCCGGCGCCTACATGGTGGATTTCCCGTCCGACATCGTGCCAGGAATCGCCGATCGCGTCGGCTGGCTGCAACGATTCGCGGTGCTGCTGGCGGCGGCCGGGTTGCTCGGGCTGGCCTCGGTCATCCACCCCCGGCTCGACGGCGGATCGCGACCGCGCGGCGCGGCCCAGGCGGGCATCGTGCTGCTGGCAGCCGTTGCGATGATGGCAGTAGGCGCCAGCTGGCGCGCCGGTGACCTCGCGCAGCTCGAGGCGTGGAAGGAAGCCCATGTGGCGCGCGCCAAGGAGCCGATACCAGACATGGTGCGCCTTTCGGGAACCGTGACGGTCGACCCGGGCCGCGAGCTCTCTTTCGACATGGAGCTCGCCTTCCGGGCGCCCGACGACGCAGCGATCGAGACGGCTCTCTTCACTCTCAACCCGGGCCTCGAGGTGATCGAGGCCGAATCTTCGCGCGGCGCCGTCGACGTACGGCACGAAAACGGGCTCCTCGAGCTCGGCCTACCGGCGCCGCTGGCGGCGGGACAGGAGACCACGGTGCGGCTGCGCTGCGAGGGACGACCCAACAACTGGTTCGCCTACCTCGACAACGTCAAGACGCCCGAAGCCCTGAACGCCCTACAGGGACAGCTCTTCCTGCTCGGCTTCGAGCGCGGGATCTTCGACCGCCGCTACGTGGCCCTCATGCCCGGTATCCGCTGGCTGCCGGCCACTGGAGTCGACGTCGGGCGCGGAGACACCCGGGCGCGACCACGAGACTTCTTCGAGGTCGATCTTACGGTCGAGCTGCCGGACGGTTGGACGGCGGCGGGACCCGGGAGGCGGCAAGACGCCGGAGGTGGTAATGGCGCCCGTTTCCACTTCTCCCCGGGCGCCCCGATGCACGAGGTGGCCCTCATTGCCTCGAAATTCGAGTCATACGCTATCGACGTCGAAGGGGTGCACATGGAGCTGCTGTTGTCGCCCAAGCACACCAAGAACGTGGAGGTGCTCGAAGATGCGGCAGCCGAGGTCCGGAACTGGGTCGAGGAACGCCTGGCCGACGCGGCCGAGGCAGGCCTCGGTTATCCCTACGATGGATTCTCTCTGGTCGAGGTGCCGACGGTGCTGCGCGGTTTCGAGGGGGGCTGGCGTCTCGACACGGCCCTCGCGCCTCCTTCGATGGTGTTGATGCGCGAGTCGGGCTTCCCGACCGCACGCTTCGACGTGCCCTTCCGAAAGCCGGAACAGTGGCAGGATCGTGAGGGAGGGTTGCCGAGGGCCAAGCGGCAGCGTCTCGAAGCTTTCTGCGTCAACGACTTCTCGGGCGGCGGGCTGTTCTCCGGCGCATCGCGCTCTTTTTTCCGCGACCAGACGGCGGCCTACGGGCCCGATGCCCTGGCCGTCAACTTCGTGGTCGAGGAGCTTGCCAGCCTGGTCCTGACCGATCGCCGTTCCTACTTTTCAGCCCACCTCTTCGGCCCCGAGCTCGGCCAGGCGGTGCAGCAGACGATCACTTCGTACTTCGCGGCCGGTCGGCGAGATGCCAACTTCGCCTCGGCGATGATCGATGCCTTCACCTCCCGCCCGGAGGTCTGGTCGGCGGTGCTCGGGACCTCGCTTCGCGACCTCGATCCCTGGGAAGACCCGCAGCGGGCATTCGACGCCCTGACGCCCGCCGAGTTCTCGAGTA
>CBDTWX010000291.1:0-7257 GCA_965364305.1 uncultured Thermoanaerobaculia bacterium | reverse complement strand
ATCGAGGTGTGGCCCCGAAGCGCGCCCGGTGGCGCCGATTGCGGCGATCAGGTCAAAACCCTGGAGGGCGATGAATGTGTAACCCATCGCCTGCACCAGTCCCTGCCCCCCCCGCTCGAGAAAGGGCCGAAACCGAGCCGTGAGCACTTCGACTCCGGGAGGGTTCGAAACCAACACCCAGATCCCGCCGGCGATCACGACCACGAAGACGATGATCTTGCCGATTGTCGCCCACCGGCCGCCACCGGATGCCGATCGCATCAATCCCCAGGTGTAGAAGGCAACCGCCGCCAGCGCGTACAGCAAGAGGGCGAAGCGGGCGCCGAGCCACGCGGGTGGCGTGCCGCCGGAAACGAGAATCATCTGCTCGAGGACGGGCACGAGAAAGACGGCGAACCCGAGGGCGTAGAGCACCGCCGCTACGACCGAGGCGAACCACACGACCCAACCGACGGCGAAGGCCGCCTCGACGGTCAACACCTTGCGAGCGTAGGTGTACGTCCCGCCGGATTCCGGAAAGCGAGAGGCAAGCTCGGAAAAGGAAAGAACGGTGAGCAATGCAATGGCGCCGTTGAGGGCGAAGGCGACGATGGCGCCGGGTCCGGTGGTGGCGAAGGCAACCCCGGCCAGCGCCAGCACGCCGCCGCCGACAATCGCGCCGACCCCAACCAGAATCGCGCCGGTGAGCCCCAGGGTCCGATGGTCGTCAACCCTCTCGTTCGGCATGGCCTATTGTGGCATCGACCACTGCGTGCGGAGAGAATCTGGTGAAGGGGGTGGATTCAGATCCAGGAGTAGCCCCTCGCCTTGACGAGCGGTCCCAGGCCCCGGAACATGGCCACCTCCTCGTCCGACAGCGGTCCCTTGTCGAGGGCCTCGAGATTCTCTCGCAGCTGCTCTTCGCTCGCCGGCCCCGTCAGCGTCACGTCGACGTGGGGTGAGCTGAGGCAGAAGCGATAGCAGTCACCCGCCGTCGGCATGGGTCCGTCCCAGCCCTTCGGCCGGCGCAGCAGATGACGCCAGCAGGTGGCCGTGTAGGTGACCACCGCATGCCGGCCTTTGGGAAGATGCGGAAAGATGTCCTGCTCGGCGCCGGGATGGGCGGCGTTGTAGCGGATCATCAGCAGATCGAGGGAGGAGCTGCGGGCGAGCTCCGCGGCACGCCGGCGATTGTGGATCGAAATGCCGGTCGCCCGCACGGCCCCTTGGTCCCGGAGTGATTCGAGCTCGGCGACGATCTTCGGCGACCACCTCGAGGCTTTGCCGAGCCAGAACATCTGGAGAACGTCGATAGAGTCGATGTCCAACATCCCGCGCACCTTGTCGACGAAGAGGGTTAGGTTGCCGGTCCACAAGGCCGTCGTCGGCCCGGTGGCGACCACATAGCGATCGCGATCTCTCTTCAGAGCTCGCCGCAGCGCTTCGGTCCCGGCCTTTTGCCGAGGAGTCCAGAAGACGTACTGCATACCGCCCTCGCTCAGGGCCCATTCGACTCCCTTGGCATCGATGCCGAAATCGCAGGCGAGCCCGAGGCGCAGAACCGTCTTGTCGATGACCGGCAGCGCTCGATGGCGAAATTCCTTGTTCTCCATACGCCCATCATGACACGCCGTTGGCGTCACGTGCCGAAGCTTGAATTACGGGCTTATCCGAAAAAACGTGAGGCCGAGAGAGGCGCAGACACAGCGATCAGGTACAGGGGCAGGAATCAGATACAGCGACAGGTGTCAGATGCGGTGGTCAGGGGCAGCCACTGATTTCTGCCGCTGCCGCTGCTGGAAACCTCCAGTCTCCGTTCACCTCATGGAATTCCTCATGAGCCGGATTGCTATGGAGCCACGAACTTCTGGAAGGTGGGTGTTCGTCGGCCGGAAGATGGCCGATCGGCCGAGCTCGGGCGCTGATGCCCAAACGATCGTCGGCGGTTGTGAAGCCCTTCTCGGCTCCACGGCGTATTTCGGGGCCTTCAGCGTCGATCCCGAAGAACAGTCGGTCACCCATCATCGCATCGACCACATCGTTCCCAACCAGGCGACGATCGACGCCACGAGGCTCTACCATTTCGAAGGCGATCGATTGACTCTGACCCTTCCGAATGGGAGTGTCAGACTCGTCTGGAGGAGACTGCGGTGAATCGGGGTCCAAGCCCGCGTCCGGCACCTCGGACTCCGCAGCGGCGCGTCGGTGGGGCCTTTGCTACTGCACCCGCATCGAAGGATTGCTGTGGGTGGTGACGGACAGGACCTGTCCGCTCTCGTCGAGTGCGAAGGTCCATTCCTCGCCGAGACTTTCATCGTCCGTTCGAACCCTCCGAAAAACGTGGCCCTCGACGTGCTTCAACGGCGAAATCCAATCGTCGGGATCGATCGCCCGGTTCGTCAGATCGACCGCAGCGAGACCGTCCTTCCACAGCACGATGCCCTCACGACCCCACACCGAGTCATAAACGCCGACATAGCGGTCGAACTCGGGGTTCCTTTGCGGCGCGTCCGCGGAAGATTTGCTCGCCGCCTTGACCGCCGGACGGAGCAGCGCAGCCGCCTTGCGCGCATAGAGTGCGTGGTTGGAGCCGATCGCGTTGGTCAAGACCACGATCCCCAGCTCCTCCTCGGGCAGGATTGCAAACTCGGTGTAGAACCCCGGGCATCCCCCACCATGCCTTGCCCACGTCGTGTCATCCCGCTTGACGACCGAGAATCCGAGCCCCCAGGTCGTCTCCCAGTCGGGGTCCACCCAGTGGACCCGCTGCATTTCGCGGAGGGTGGAGGCCCGCAGCACCTGGTCACCACCATCGGCTCGGAGACGCAGCTGCCAGCTGGCGAACTTCGCGAGGTCGGCAGCGCTCGACGCCATGCCGGCGGCCGGACCAATCCCCTCGACGTCGAAGAGGCTCAGCCGTTCGCGGTCCGGGCTGCCCCGGCGCGCAGAATAGCCGGCGGCCAAAAGTCCGGTGGCGTTGGCCTCGGGCACCGAGGTGAAGGTGCTGTCCATCGCCAGGGGACCGAGAATGTCTGCCTGGATGACATCGGACCACGACCGGCCGGCGTTAGCCGCTACCACCTCGCCGAGCAGCGCCATGCCGAGGTTCGAGTACTGGAAGTAGCGTCCCGACGGGTAGAGCGTCTGCTGCGTGCTCAGACGATCACGAATCTGGGCGGTGGTCGGGAAATCGAAATCGGGACCGGCCCAGTAGGCTGAGTCCGACTCCCTCGGCAGACCGGCCGAGTGGGTCAGGGCCCTTCGAATCGAGATCGGCTCGTCGTCGGGGTGGGCGTCGGTCAGCGATGCGAACCACGGCACCGACGTCCCGATCTCGTCATCGAGGTCCAGTTTCCCGGCATCGCGAAGCTGCATCACCGCGATCGAGGTGAAGAGCTTCGAGATCGAGCAGATCGAGTAGAGGGTGTCGGCATCGGCCGGTCGACCCGACTCCGGGTCTGCGAATCCGATACCGCCGGACGCCAGAAGCTCGTCGCCGTAGACGAACGAGTACGACGCGGCGGGAACACCCGACTCACCGAGGTCATTCTCGACCCACACCGTCCAGGCCGCGAGGGCGTCCTCGATTCGCGGATCAGACGCAATCAAAGGTGCAGGATCGTCAGCAAGCGCGGCACTCGCAATCGAAACCAAAGCCACGACCAACAACAACCGGCGCATGAATACCTCCTTGACGACTCGCTTCGCTTCCGAGGGATTATCCCTCAGTCCCTCGATATGAAGATCCTCAGCACGTACCAGAACATGAGCGCCACGGAGGCAAAGAGCTCGAGCGCCGCGCCCACGTATCGGTCCTCCGGGAAGTGTCGGAGGATGTTGGAGGTGTCGTAAAGGATGGCGCCGCCTGCGAACCCGACCATCGCCACCGAGAACCAGGTGCCCAGGTTGAATCCGAAGAGCACGCCGCCAACGATGGCCACCAGGGCGAGGATGCCGCCCCAGCGCAGCAACCCGCCGAGGAAGGAGAAGTCCTTGCGGCTGAGGAAGGCAACGGCGGTGAGCCCGGCAAAGCCGATCAGCGTGATCGTTGCGGCGCTCGAGATCGCACCCGGCGCGTAGTGGAACGCGATGAAGAGCATCGGCACGAAGATCAGCGCCTCGGCAACCACAAAGGCACCGAGGGCGGCATACTGGGCGCCGAGCGACCGGGCGGTGTGGGCGGCGCGGCTGGCGATCCAGCTGACGACGATGAATCCACCGAGCACCAGCAGCCAGCTGACGCTCATCATCGACCGGGCGATGGGTTCGGCGAGGCCACTGGAGAACAGCCAGACCTCGATCAACACGAAGGCGATGATCGCACCGAAGAGATGAAGGTAGGTTCGGCTGATGAAGGTCGCGCGCGTGTCTTCACCGATCCTGACGGTGGGCGAGTCCGCGAGACGGGAGTCGGAGGGTTGGTAGCTCATGCCTATGTCCTTTCGATCTTTCGCACGCAGCCTCAGTCCGTGGTTGGATCCGGCGCCTGGAAACCACTCTCACTCACATAATCCATCTCGTACAAGGATAGCCGACACGAAGGCCACTCGGTAACCCGTCGAGTTCGCGGAGCCGACCTGGAAGGTGGTCCGTTCCAGGATCGAGGCCAAGAATCTTTTTCAGGCACTTTCTGGCCGCGGCAGGCCATCCGACGCCGACCACAGCGGCAGAAATGCCGCATATGCTCCGGCGTAGCCCACCGATGCTGCGAGCATCACCGTGGTGAAACCGAAGTCGATCGCGAGGAGAACCGCGAGAATCGGTCCAATGACCGACGCGCAGCCGTTGGCCGCCCACGCCCAGCCAATCTGGGATCGCGAGCCGATTCGTGAGAGGCGCGAAATGGCGGCGGGGAACGGTATGCCGAGCAAGAATCCGAGGGGGAAGATGAGAGCGAGACCGATACCGATCCTCGCCGTCAGTCCGAGGCTCAAGGCCGCTGTGAACACCTCCGGCAACGCCACGGCATAGATCACCGAAAGGCAACTGATCGCGGCGAAGATGGGCCAGGGCCGCCGCCGACCACCGGCCAGAGAATCGGCGCAGAAGCTGCCGGCGCCGGCGCCGATCAGGAGGACGGCAAGCACGAATGTCAGAGCGTAAACCGGGTGCCCGAGGAAGAGAATGAAACGCTGCATCAGGGTGATCTCTAAAAGCATGAAGGAGAGACCAATGAGAAAGAAGTAGGACAGGGCGTTGAAGGTATTCGACCGCCGGTCTTCGTGCGGTCTCCTTCCTCTCCACCACAACGGAGCGGCGAGCAGAGCGAACGACAGAACGGTCGCCTGGGCGAGGATTGTCAGCAGCACCAACCGCCCGGACAACGCGAGGGGCGAATCTGACCAGGCTCCCAGTCGACGGATATCGCTCCAACGACCGAACTGAAAGAAAAAGGGACTGTCATCGGTCGGTGGTGATACGTCGAAAGGGTATGACGCCAAGAATGCGGCGCGGTCCGGCGACCGCAGAAAAGAACCGAAGACCGTTTCAGGTTCCGGATGGACTCCGCGGGCAAACAGTATGTCGAAGCCACGCAAGGCCGCGACCTCGGAGATCTTGGTGATCTCTGAATCGCTGTAGGGCGATCGTTGAACCAGGATGCTTCCCAGTCTCCCCACACCCAACACGATGATGTGACGATCGGGGTCCTGAACTCCGATCCGTTGAAGGGCCGCCACCGCGACGGTCACGAGCTTGAGGCTCTCTCGCGGAGGTTCCCAGTGCCATCGCGTGATGGTGAGAACGCCGTCGCTGGTGAGGTGGTCGAGATAGTCTTGAAAGGCCTCGACCGTGTAGAGATAGCTTTCCGCCAGGCTGTAGGCCCCGGATGCCGAAGCTGCCCAGGTATCGATCAGCGAGAGCTGGATGAGGTCGTAGAGCTTGCCGCGCTGTCGGACGAAGGCACGCCCCTCTTGCGTATAAAGGTCCACCTCGTCGCGCTGGAACAGGTGCTCACCGCGGGCGGCATAGGTGGTGCTTGCCAGGCGAGAAATGGCCGGGTTGATCTCCACCGCATCGACCGTGGTTGCTCCGTGATGAAGGGCCGTCAGCACATCCACTCCGCCTCCTGCGCCTATCACCAGTACGTCAGCCGGGCGGAAGGCCTGGAAGGCTGCGGAAGACAGGGTGAAATCGAGGAATCGCAGGCGATCGGAGCTGCCGTCAAGCTCGACAATTGGGGTCGAGGCATCTCCATCGATCACGATCAACGTTTGAGGGGGAAGAGGAACGCGGGCGCGAGCGTTCCAGGTCCACCTCACCGGAGACGACTTTTCGACCACGTCGATTCGAGACATGGCGTTCCACTCGGTGTGGACAAGTTGAGCATCCGGGTAGCGGTCACGATCCAGTAACTCGTGAAGGGCCTTGCCGGCTCCCGGGGGGACATCGAGTACAAAGGACGCGAATGGAGAAGTCGAGACGAGCAAAACCGTGGCAAGAGACCAAGCCAACGCCCTCGGGCCGCCGCCGGAATCTTCTTTTGACAGGTTGAGCAGTGCAGCAGCGCCCGTCGCAAGTGCCGCCGTGAGTATGAAGCTGCCTTCGGCTCCTGCAAGGTCAAGCAGTGGGATAGCACACAGACACCCGAGACCGGCGCCGGCGAGGTCACTCGCATACACGCGTTGAACTGAGTCCACGAAACCGCTCAAGAGGGTCACGATGGCTAGCCCGGCCAGGGTAAACGGGATGAGAAGGACAAGATAATAGACGGCGAGGAAAAGGGCCTGCTGAGGTTGATCCACGAGATGGGTCGGGTCGAACGGAACGCGCGCAACGATACCGACGGCGAGCAGCGATGTGATCCCAAATAGGCCAGCATAGAGTGCCGAACGAGAGGCCGGCTTCTGTCCCAACTTCGGACGCATCTGCAACACGATCCCGCTCACTCCAAAACCGAGGAGTGCGATGCTGATGACCATCGACGCGAAGTGGTGCCAAATGAGATAGGAGAACAGCCGAGTCAGCGTGATCTCGAACACCATGAGAGCGCCGGCCAAAAGCCCTACGGCAACAAAGACTGGTCTCGTGAGTTCTCCTTGCCCTGATGGGTCGGTTCGGCGCAATGCAGATGTGTCGTGTCGAGGCGGCTACAGGTAGGAGGAATCCTCTACCGCAGAAGTTTATCACCTCAGCCTCTCCTCGAGATGAGTCGGGTTCCCCCTCGGGTGGTTATTGAGGCGTCGGGAAGAGGTTCACCCATGACACATCCGACCTCTCCAGTCTACCGGCCGAAAAAACGCTGATCGCAAGGCGGGAGCTCAGGCACCGAGACATCCA
>CBDTWX010000290.1:0-7299 GCA_965364305.1 uncultured Thermoanaerobaculia bacterium | reverse complement strand
GCCGAGCCCGACGATATTGCCGGCCACCAGAACCCGGCTTCCCACAACCTCTCCGCTGTCGATTCGATCGCGAGCCTCGATCAAGGGCTCGAGCGGCCCCCAGGAGTCGGCGATGGTGGTCATGCCGTACTTGAGCGCGACCTGCGCCGACTGGATGGCGATCTCCGTCAGCCGGTCCTCGTACTTGACGAAGAACTCCGGCACCGTCATGAGGATGAGATGAACATTGGTGTCGATGAGACCTGGAGTGATGTACTTTCCCGAACCATCGACGGTGCGAGTGTCATCCGGGATCGCGATGGACCTGGCCGGTCCTACCGCTGTGATGACCCCGTCCTGGACGAGGACGGTCCCGTTCTCGATGACCGCGGGTTCGTCGATAGTGATGACCGTTCCGCCGACGAGGGCTAGATCGGCGGCGATGGCAGCCGACGGGAGTAAGAGGCCGACGAGCAGGAAAATGCGAGAACTTCGCTTTGCCATCATGAGTGCCTCGCATCGTGATCCTGGGCGTTGTTCAGCTTATTCACTGTATGGAATGTGAGCTCCGCCTCTGCACGTGGCAATGAGAATGCGACGAAATGCGGATGGATGCGCTGAAACGGTCTCAGGGTGCGACCAGTCGGCGGGTCACTCGGCTTCGATGCGCTTCGATGCGGTGCTCAGGCTGAGCCGGAATTTCTCACGGTAGCTCCTGCTGAGACGGAGCGAGACACCTTGTTTGAGCCGGACCTCGGCGTCGCCGTGCTGAATGGGCACGATCTCGTCGATGCGGTCGAACTGCACGATGGTGCCACGATGAATTCGGCAGAACCGGGTCGGGTCCAGGTCCTTCTCCAGCTGGGTCATGCTCGCCCGAACCAGATGGTAGGTGTCGCCTTCATGCAGGCGCGCGTAATCGCCTGCGGACTCGATCCAGTCGATCTGCGATGTCTCGACCAGGCGTTCCCCGGCGCCGTTCGATACCAGGAAACGCGTCAGGTATTGCTTCACGGGAGGTGTCGGATCAGCTGCGGCCGTCGCGACCGCACCCTCGTTTGAATCGAGAAGGTCCTTGATGCGACCACTCAGATCCACCGCGCGCACCCGTTCCAAACGCGTCCTGGCGCGGCCGAGAGCCGTTCGAAAGCGATCGGTATCGATGGGTTTGAGGACGTAGTCAACAACGCTCACTTCGAAAGCGTCGAGTGCGTGTTCCTCGAATGCCGTCACCAGTATGACCGCCGGTATTCGGTCCGGCCCAATTTCGTGCAACATCTCGATGCCCGTCATGCCGGGCATCTGGACGTCGAGGAACAGGAGGTCGGGATCGACCCCGTCAAGGGCCTCCATCGCCTCGCGGGCCGACCCGTGTTCGCCGACGACTTCGATATCCGACTCTGAGGCGAGCCGCAGACGGATGCCTTCTCGGGCGAGCGGCTCGTCATCGACAATCATCGTGCGAATCGTCAAGCGACAGTCTCCGCATCGGAAAAACCTTCCTCTGCCGTCGACGAGCTCTGGCTGGCTGTCTGAAAGGGGATGACGAGCTCGACGCGGACACGGCCACCCGGCAGCTCTTCGAGCCTCAGGAAATGTCGGTTGTCATACAGCAGGGCGAGCCGCCGGCTCGTGTTTTTTAGTCCGACCTGTTCGTTGGTTCGATCCTTCCATTTCGGCGAAAGGCCGACCCCGTCGTTTTCGACCTGCAAGCAGAGGCCCTCTTCGACGCGCTCCGATCGAATGACGATTTCTCCTCCCGCCTCGGTCGAACCGATGCCGTGGCGAATCGCGTTTTCCACCAATGGCTGCAGCAACAGGGTCGGGACCAGCGCGTCTTCGGTGCCCGGGTCGACCTCGGTTCGGATTTCGAGTTTCTCTCCCAACCTGATCTTTTCGACGCTCAAGTATCTGGAGATCAGGTCCAGCTCGTCGCGGAGGGGCACGAGGCGGGACTCGCCCACGCGAAGGGATTCCCTCAGGAAGCTCGCCAGAGATTCCAACATCAGCTGAGCAGATGTCGTGTCGCCGCGGAGGATCAGGGTGGAGAGACCGTTGAGGGCGTTGAAGAGAAAATGTGGCTTGAGCTGGTTGGCCAGCATCTGGGTGCGCGACTGGGCGGCGAGGGCGTCGAGCCGGGCGGCCATGAGCTGCTGCCTGCGAAGACGTCTTTCTGAATCGACGATGTGAACCGCACTCACGATCAGCCAGTAGGAAAGTATGAAGAGGTGGAAGTGGGTGCTGTTGCGAAGGGTCCACAACCACTCTCCGGTTGTTCGGATTCTGTCGGGGAATGGCCCGGTCAAGCTGTACCAGTAGGCCACGACGACGAGCAACAGTATCGCGACGACAAAGCTTGCGGCCACGTGGAGGAGCACCCGCCAGACGCCGTTCCCGCGTCGAATTGGCAAGCGGCGCGCCAGCCAGACGACGAACGGGGTTGCGGGAATCCAGATCCACCACGTCGGGAGCGCGTGGAATGCTGCGTTGACGAGAGTGGTCGGCGGTGTCTCGCGAGCTCCAATATCGTAGATTTGGGCGGTGTAGAGGATTCCCGGCAGCGTCCACAGCGCGCACAGGAACACGATGAGCATCGCGGGAGACGACCAGCGGGTGCGAGGCCGCCAGTCGTCGGAAGTCTGGCCGCTGTCTGCCGCGAGTTCCTCGGTCAAAGGGTGCTCCCGGTCGTGTGTCGAGTCGTTCATCAAGCCCCCGGACCGCCCGAAAGGCGATCGCGTCCTCACACCGCGGGTGATGAAGTTGATTTTAACCCGCAATTGTCATGAGCGCTGGTCGCCAGCGCGACAATCGCTCTTCAGAATTGCGGATAGTGATGGCGCCCTCCGCTCCCGTTGTATGTTTCTATTTGTTCGGCCCGCTCGGTTTCTGGGTTGATTCAGCCGGGCTCCTCCAACTCGTAGAGCGTGTTGAAGAGCAGCTTGAAGGTGCGCAACGGCTGTGCCCGGTGTTGGGCGCGGAAGCCGATCAGGATCACGCGGCCCTGACCGACGGTGAGCTCGACCACCGCCGCCTTTTTCTCGAGCCGATCGCCGCCCTCGAGATATCCGCTGATAAGTACGTCCTTGTCGTCATCCGGGTAGCGTGCAATGACCGTGCGTCCGAATCGGGCGTCGGGAACGCGGGTCTGGAACGCGGGCGATCCGGCAAAATACACGGCTTCCTGCGCGCGCATTCCGAAGCTCAAAGGGCTTTCCATATTCATCTCGACCCGCAGCGTGGAACCCGGACAGTTGAAGTCGTCGCGATCGACCTTGTCCAGGACGTTGCTCACCGGCAGCTCGAAGAGATCGATGAAGTACTGGCTCGAGGAATCCAGCGCCACCACGGTACCGCCGCCTTCGACCCACCTCTTGATTCGTTCGCCACCCTTGATCTTTTTGGCATCGTTCTTCGCTTGTTGGGATGTGTCGTCTGTTTTCGGAAATGTGTCGATCCCTCCCGAGTACTCGGGCGGCAACGGCGCCCACCTCCGGCGGTAGCGGGTGCCCGTGGCGGGTTCGCCCTTGCCAATGATCGAAGGAGAGACATCCGGAAAGAGCAGTACGTCGACCTCGTCGACGAACTCGCCCGACCGGATTTTCTCGTTGGACAGCGTCACCATTGGGAACTCGTAGTTCTCGAGCACAAAGCGGGTCCATCCTTCGTCCATACTCGCCACCCACGGCTTGAAGAGGCCGACGCGTGCGCTGCCCACAGACCAGAGACCTTCCGCGGGGACGGCATCGACCGAGCTGATCGGTACGTGGAGGTCGGCGGCCAGCTCCGACAGGGATGGGGCCGGGACTTCATTGGCCGGCAGGTAGACGTCACCCCGCTCTCCGGCCGGACCGTCGGCGATGATCCGGTAGACCTTGTGGCCATCCGCCAAGAGTCTGTTGATCGCGGTGTAGGCGGTGTCGGCGCCGGCCGGGATGAGATGGCCCGCGCCACTCGGGTCAATATTCGCCGCCGGCCAGCTGGGTGCGCTCACGGGTTCGAGAGCGGTGGTCAGGGCTTGAGTCGCTTCGACGACGTCGACTCCCATCGACAGCGGCAGCGACCACGATGCAACGTCGTAGGGGGCCAGGATTCCGCCATCGGTGGCGTTTCTGACCTCGGGGTAGCGTTGGCGCTGCAGCATGGTCAGTACAAATGGCCGGTAGGGTTGCGCCGCTGGGATCACGGTGGTGCCGGCGGGGTAGACCGAGTACCCGATCTCGAGAGGCTCGGAAGCCTGCGCCACGTCAACGCCGTGTCGAAGAAGGAGATCGACGAGCTTGGCGGCGGCCACCGGGTCGTGCTGGTCTGGCGGTATGACGAAGGCGTAGGGCGGTTGGGTCGAGCCGTTTTGGATCGACCAACGCGCCATCCTGTTCATGTTGCCGAGGATCGATGCACGGTTTTCGGCGTTGGCCTCGAGGAAGGCCCAGGTGGCGACAAGCTCGTACTCGACGATGTCGCGCAAACGCCACCAGCCTCCCTGCCAGGGAGAGGGGAAGTTCGAGCGGCGGCCGTACTCCGGGATGCCCTTTCCGCCGCCACGGAGCTCACCGGGATCGACGTAGATAGGGCTCGCGATGCGAGCGCTCGCGACCTCGGTCAGGAGACCGGTGACGTTCTTCCACCACGCCGTGTTGCGGGTCGCGCCGGGCCAGTAGCTGTCGAAGATCATGTTGTGGCCGACCCCGGTCTTGCCGGCCTCCTCCAGACGAAAGCTCATGTTGGTGCCGAGGACATCGGCCTGGCGGAAGATCAGCGAGTGAACCTCCTCGTTCAAGGGGTCGGTTTGAGGCGGCACGAACATCCGGGGCCCGGTGGAGCCCATCTGGTGTTCGTCGAGAAAGGTCTGCGGAAACCAGCGGTGGTAGAGCACATCGTTGACGACCTGCGTCTCCTTCTGGGTCAGCATGTAGAAATCGCGGTTGTTGTCGTGACCGACGTAGTGCTGGTAAAGCCACGGCATGCGTCCGCCCTCATATTCGGAGCCGAGCCATTTGTTGTACCAATCGACGATCATGACCTGGCCGTCGGGGTTGATGGACGGCATCAGCAGCAGCACAGCATCTTCCATCCAGCCAAGCTTCTCGGGGTCTTCGGTGGTGGCGAAATCGTGGACGAACTCGGTCGCCATCTGGGTCGATCCCACCTCGGTGGAGTGAATGGTGCAGGTGACGATAGCGATCACCTTGCCTTCGTTGACGAGCTCTGTGGACGCTTCGGGGGGCAGATCGCTCGGCTTTGCCAGGAGCCGCGCTATTTCACGGAGTCTCTCGAGCTTGGCCTGATTTGATGGTGAGGTGAGCACCACGACCTTCATCGGGTTACCCAGGGTCGAGGTGCCGACATCCTCGATGGAGACGCGGTCCGAAGCGTCGGCCACCATCTGGAGATAGTCGAGCACGGCAGGGTAGGGGATCAGCTTACGATCCGCGCCCACCGTGTGGCCGAATACCTCGGCCGGAGAGGCGACCGTTCCCTGGGTCCAGCCCGTGCTGCTCAACGAAAGTATCAGTGCCGCAAGAAGAGTTCTCATCACACCCCCAAAAATTTCAACGCGCCCTCCGCGCCGCTGGATATTCTAACCGCACCCGTCGGCGGCAGGGCGGAATACCTGTCTCTGTTTTCCATTCCGCGGTCGTGCTCGTGCTCGTGCTCGTAACCTCGATGCTCGAGTATCTGAATTGGGCACGGAGACGGGACGGAGTAGACTATTTCGGCTCGATTGGAGGTTTTCATGGGTCGACGGGACATGCGGGGTGGTAACTACGCAGCCGAGCTGCAGGCGAAAGAGGTGTATCGGGAACGGCGGCGCCGATTGGTGGAAAAGGTCGGTGGCGGGACGATCGTCCTGTGGGGCGCCGGTGATGAGCGCGGATACGGCGATATCGGAACCTTTCGCCAGAGCTCGAACTTCTTCTATCTGAGCGGTGTCGAGCTTCCGAACGCGGTCATCGTGCTCCGACCTGAGGACGGTGGTGATGTGCTCTTCCTGCCACCGCGGAACCCCAATGTCGAAAAGTGGACCGGGCCCAAGTGGGGCCCGGGCGAGGAAGCTGCCGAGTTCTTCGGCTTTGACGAGGTGCTGTCGAGCGATGCGTCGGAGATCGTTCTCGACGCCCGTCGACGTCCGGTTCCGGATATCGAGGGAAGGCTCCACGGCTGGCTTTCGGAGCCGGACGCCGTTCTGTGGACCGAACTTCCGGCCGTCGCGAGTCATGTGCCGCTGCCGCCGACCCACCGTATGGTGGCGGCACTGCGTGATCGTCTGCCGTCCTTTACGGTGAAGGATCTGAGTGGAGAGCTCGAGGGGATGCGGGTCATCAAGGACGAGGGAGAGATCGCGTTGATGCGCAGGGCGGTCGCGATCACCGTCGAGGGTCACCGCCGCGCGGCTTCTATCATCAAACCGGGTGTCGGAGAAGGCGTCGTCGATGGAGCGATTTTTGCCGCCTTCAGAGCGGGTGGTGCGGAGGGAGTGGCGTTTCCGACAATCGTCGGTTCCGGTTACAACGCCACCACCCTTCACTATGACCAGAATGTCGATACGTGCAGCGACGGTGAGCTGGTGGTCGTGGACATCGGCGCCCGGTATGGTTACTACTGTGGCGATTTGACCAGGACCTACCCCGCCAACGGTCGGTTCACAGACCGGCAACGTGAAATCTACGACCTCGTATTGGAGGCTCACGATCGCGCCGCCGAGGCCTTGCGTCCCGGTGTCTCTGTCTTCGATATCCGAAAGGTTGCGTACGGCGTGTTCGAAAGCTCGGGTGTTCGCGATTCTCAGGGGGAAAGGCTGGGGCAGTACTTCATCCATGGACTCGGCCACCAGCTCGGGCTCGATGCTCACGACCCGGGCGCAGCGGATGAGAGGCCTCTCGAAGCGGGCATGGTGGTGACCAACGAGCCGGGGATCTATCTCCCCGAGGAAGCGCTGGGAGTTCGCATCGAGAACGACTTCCTGATCACGGCGGACGGAGCGGAGAATCTGTCGCGAGAGCTTCCGACGGCGGCCGACGAGATCGAGGAGATGATGCGATAGGCGTTAGGAATTGGGAATAAGGAATGAGGAATTCCCACCCGCCCCCGAATTAATTTTGAATTTTGAATTTTGAATTCCCACCCGCCCACCCCGGGGGTTCAGGCTTGAGACTTGCGGCTTGAGGACGCTCCGCCCAGCCAGACGCCGGACGACAGTGTCAGCGACAGGGACAGGACGCAGCGCCAGCGATCAGCGGCAGGCGCAGGTATCAGCTTCAGGGGCAGTTGACAGCGGCAGCTTCAGAGGGCAGGGACAGCGGCCGTGACAGTCGTCAGCGG
>CBDTWX010000289.1:0-7331 GCA_965364305.1 uncultured Thermoanaerobaculia bacterium | reverse complement strand
GCCACTGACGTCTGCCACTGACGTCTGCCACTGACGTCTGCCACTGACGTCTGCCACTGACGTCTGCCTCTGACGTCTGCCGCTGATCGCTGACGCTGTCATTTTTGACGCGTCCCGCAGTGTGCGCCGATCACAGTAGCGAGCACGAGCACGAGCACGATCGCGACCACGAATACGCGCACGGAGAAGGAGACGGGCATCGAGACGGGTCAGGATTTTGCTGAGTTGCTTGAAATCACTCCACCCCGGCACTACCGAACTGTCCATCCCAGGCCTGTTGATAGAGCCCTCCGCCGGACACGAGTTCGTGGTGGGTACCGGCCTCCACGATGCGTCCCCGGTCCATAATGTGAATTCGATCGGCATGCATGGCGGTGGTCAGCCGGTGGGTGATCACGATCACCGTTCTTCGGGTCGCGAGCTTGCTCATTTTTTTTGCCCACCCGCCCTCGGCCCACGAGTCCATGGCGGCCGTGGGTTCGTCGAGCAGGAGGATCGGCGTTTCTCGAAACAGTGCGCGGGCGAGAGCGATGCGCTGCCACTCGCCGACCGAAAGCTCCGCGCCGCCTTCGAACCACGTGCCGAGAGCCGTCTCGATTCCATCGGGGAGGCGTGAGATGATCTCCTCGGCGCCCGCCGCGGCGACGGCCCTGTCGACCGCGGTTTTGTCGGCGGCTCCCTCGCCTCCAAGCGTGATGTTCGTGCTCACGGTCTCGCTGTAGTGGACCGGATCTTGGAATAGAACGGTGATCATTCGACGGACCTCGTCTACCGGAAGATCGCGGAGATCGATTCCGCCGATCTCGATCGAACCTCGTTGGGGATCGTAGAAACGGCAAAGGAGTTTGAACAAGGTGCTTTTTCCGGCTCCGTTGACCCCGAGAAGGGCGGCGGTCGTGCCGGCAGAGAACTCCAGGTCCAGACCGTCAAAAACCGGCACCTCGGTGCCTGGAAACGCGAACCGGACATCCCGTAACCGCAGAGAAGGCGGGAGTTCTGACGGCGGTGAGAGAGGGTCTTCCGGATCGACGATCTCCGGTTCGACAGCTAGAAAGCCGAAGAGGTTTTCGAGGAAGAGGCTGTTGGCCCAGATCTGGCCCACCGTCTCGAGGAGCGATCGCATCAGTTTCTGTCCCTGAACGAAGGCCTGAACGAACATGGCGAGCCCGCCAAGGCTGACGGTTCCGGCAACCGTTCGCAGCACCATCCACAGCACGAGGGACCCGGTGATGACGAGGGCAAAGCCTGCAGCGGCCATCTCTGCGAGGCCTTCAGATTTGCTGAGCGCGAGCCGTTCGTTGCGCAGGCGCCGCCGGATTCGTTGATATTCGCCCGTAAAGATCGGTCCGAGATCGAAGAGCCTGACCTCGGGGGCGTTCTCGCGGGTGCACAGCAGCCAATCGTAGTACCAGCCTCGCCGAGAAACTTGAGTCACGTCAACGGTCCAACGGTGGTGGCGAATGGCGTATCGCGCGACCACGACCAGGGCTGGAACCGTGCTGATCGCCAGGGCCAATGGCACCCACCAGCCGAAAGGGATCAGCACTATCGCCATCGCCGCCAGGGTGATGGTGTTTTGAAGGAGGGTGCCGATATTCTGCACCAGAGCGACCGGGCGTTCGTGGGCATCGATGCGTGCGCGGTAGAGGCGATCGTGGTACGCGGGCGACTCGAACTGCGCGATGTCGACCGACACCGCTCGGTTGTGGATCAAGCTGCTGACATGATCCCGAACGAGATCGGCCTGAGCGGTTCTCACCAGCCGCCCACTCGCTCGCAGGATTTCGGTCAGCAACAGTAGGGCGGCCATCAGCACGGCCGGTGCAGCTGCTTCGCGAAGTCCCTGCCACGACGTTCCGGATCCCGCCAACGCCGCAAGCTGATCAACCAGGATCCTTGTCAGGTAGACCAATCCGGCAGGTACTAAGCCCTCGACGAGGAGCAGAAGCACCCACGCGAGAGACCACCACGGGGCCGCCCTCCACACCAAACCAAGGGCGCGGGGTACGAAGGGCAGCTGCGCTCTCAGGTCGGTCAGTGTTGCCGACATGGGCGGAGCGTAGCAGAATCTTCAGGACAGGCGGTCGGACTTCTCGTGAAACGAGACCCGATGCGTGACCTCCCGCCTGAAGGGTGACCAGTTTCGTGATTGAAAATCGTTACAACCCGGTCGATCTTTTACTGTTCGTGCGAGCTCTGGGTTTGGCTCGTCGCGCTCAGCGTGTGTCCTCGGTTCCCCTCCCACAACTCGTGGCGGAGATGTCCCTCCTTCAGCGCGGATTTCAAAGGCACTCAGTGGACCGGCTGGGCCGGGCGGCGGCACGCGCGACGGCGCGCTGGTCGCGCTGGTTTGGCGGCTTTGACACCTGTCTGGTGCGTTCGCTTGTGTTGGGAGCGATGCTGGCGGATCGACCCGGGGTGGCGCTCATTGTCGGATTCAAACCGGGCCAAGATCAGCTGTCGGTGGATGGACACGCGTGGGTGACGGTTCACGGCTCGCCCGTCGGACCTGATGGGGGTCGAGCCACCGGGCACTACCGTCGCCTGCTTGAGGTACCATTCAGGGACCCGGGGGACGAAGCATGACTCGATCTCAGAAGTGGCAGCGTTTGAACCGAGTTTCAGCCGACCAAAACTGTAGGGTCGAATCGATCTCGATCCGATCCCTCGGCAAGGAGCTGCCGTGAGGAGAAGCGTGGATCTCTCGCGTCTGCTTTCGTCGGAGGCGATCAGCCAGACCCGGCTGGCAGACCACACCGGAGTCATCCTCGACGTGGATTCGCTGCAGGTCTTTTCGGTCAACGAAACCGGAATGTGTCTGGTCGAAGCGTTGAGAGATGGAGTGGATGATCACCGCGGCCTGGTCGAGAGACTTGTCGGGGAGTTCGATATCGACGAGGAGACGGCGGCCGCCGATATCGATGCCTTCGTTGAAGAACTCGCCCACTATCTGGTGGATCGGCGGGTCTGAGGATGGCCGTGGATCCCGACTCGATACCTGGCAATAGCGCCGACGCAGAGCCGCCTCGCACGAATGCGCCGCGACGCGCTTCGTGGATCGGCCTTCTCTTTGCTCTCGGGGTGTGCCTTGTCGTTGTCCTGAGGGTGATCGCGCCGTTCTTTTCAGTCATTTTGTTGGCGGTGGTTGCCGCGGGTTTGATCCGACCCTCTTATCGAAGCCTCGCCAGCGCGTTCAACGGCCGAAGGCACGCGGCTGCAGCGCTGATCTGCCTCCTCTTGCTGATGGTCCTTCTGGTGCCGCTCTTCCTCATCGCGCAGCAGGTTTCACAGGAGGCGCTTGGCATCTACGAGATGAGCACGACCCAGCTCACGGAGGGTCGCCTTCGAGACATGTTGGAACGGCGACAGGACCGGATCGACCAGGTCAATCGGGTGCTCGAGCCAATCGGGGTGACGCTCACGGTGGATCGCGCGTACGAGCTCCTGGCCACACTCGGAGTGCGGATCGGCGGCCTCTTCTACAAGGGGGGCGTGTCGCTGGCCAAACACCTGGTGCGTTTCGTCTTTGGCTTCATTTTTTGGATCCTGATTCTGTACTACCTGCTGGTGGACGGGCCGGTGTTCAGAAAGTGGATCGAGGAGACCCTGCCATTGCCGGTCGACGAGCAAAGGTTGGTCGCCGAACGATTCACCGAGATGGCTTCGTCGCTGGTCGTCGGAAACGGATTGGCGGCTCTGATCCAGGGATTTGCCGGTGGCGTAGCATTTTCGATTCTCGGTCTTCCCGGGGCGGTCTTGTGGGGCGTGGTCATGGCCATCTTGGCTTTTATCCCCGTGGTCGGCATCTCGCTGGTCTTCATTCCCGTCACGGTCATCCTGCTCCTTGCCGGAGAAACCGCCCGCGCCGCGATGCTCTTCGTCCCGCTCGTCGTTGTCGCCAGCGTGGTCGAGTACTGGCTCAAGCCCCTGCTCGTCGGTCGCCGTGCCCAGATGCACACCCTGCTGGTCTTTCTGTCATTGATCGGTGGGGCGGTCGCCTTCGGCGCAGTCGGATTGCTGCTCGGCCCTTTGATGATGACGGCTTTTCTCACGCTTGCCGGGATCTATCGGGAGCGATACCGCCCATTTGTCGCCGAGCAGGATTCGACTGGTGGCGTTCGCGGAGCCCCCGGCTGAAACCTCGCCAGGGCGGAGCATTTCACGATTTCGAGAGAGTTGCAGAGGTAGCGATCTCGCGGCTCCTGGTCTACGCAGTGACCGGTCCGCCGGCGTTTTTTCGTGAATCCGATGTTTTGAGGTCGGGTTGCGGTTGGGATTCCTTCATATTGACCTGGCCCCGGAAAGTGGCACCGTCATGTATGAGGATTCGCGGAGCGGTGATATTTCCGTCAACGGTCGCTGTGGCCTCGAGAACGATTCGCTTCTCGGCGGTGACGTCTCCGGTGATGGTCCCCGCCACCTCGACCGTCTGGGCATGGATCTCGGCCTCGACCAGCCCGCGCTCGGACACCCGAATTGTCCCCTGACTGTTGATCGTGCCTTTGAAGGTTCCGTCCACATGGACTTCGCCGCTTCCCTGCAGCTTGCCCTCGATGCGGGTCGGGCGCGCGATGACCGTGCGATGTGCCGAGTCGGTGGGCGTGGTGGCGGCGGATCGAGGGGATGGTTGGTCCGGCTTGGTCTCAGGGGGTTGGTCGTCGCGTCCGAAAATACCCAATTTTCGATTCCTCTCCAGGTCGTTCTGAAATGGAGCGGGCAACGGGACTCGAACCCGCGACGTTCAGCTTGGGAAGCTGACACTCTACCAGCTGAGTTATGCCCGCACTCGCGGGCGACGACTCTAGCATAGGGCCCGGCCACCAGCAACTGTCGGTGTGGATGAATCGAACATGGCCCGTGTCAAGCACATGGCACGCGGATTGCGTATGATCCTACTGATGAAAAATCCAGACAACTCGACCTCCCGTGGTTTCACGCTGATCGAGTTGCTGATCGTGGCTGCGATCATCGGCATCATCGTCGCCGTTGCGGTTCCCAACCTGCTCAACGCCATTCAGCGCGCTAGGCAGTCGAGGACGTTGGCCGACGCCAACGCCATCGGCAAAGGCCTGAGCCTGTACCAGCAGGATCACATACTCTATCCAATCGCCGCACAAGACACCTACGTAGAGGAGATCCGCTCGAGCATCACTCGCTACTTCACGAATTTCAACCCGGTCGACGGTTGGAAAAGTCCCTTTCTCTACACCTCCACCGACGGCCTCCACTACACGTTGATCTCGTATGGAAGAGATCGTGTTGCCAGCGAACCCTATACCTCGGGGCCGACGTCCCATTTTGACGATGATCTCGTCATTACGGACGGCATGTTCCTGCAATATCCGGAGGGCTTGCAGGAGTAGGAGCTGGAGGATGACGCTCTACGTCACAGCCCGGATCACCAAATGACGTCCCATGACATTTGGTGATCCGGGCCTGTGGGCGGAGCCAGCATCCAGGATCAGGCCATTCGGGCATGGGCACGGAGACGGACGGGTCAGCTGAGCCTGAGGGCTCAATCGTCTGGAATAGCCGGAAGGCGAATTCTGAAGGTGCTGCCTTCTCCGAGGGTGCTCTCGACTGTCAACCGACCATCGAATGCCTCGATCAATCTGCGCGTGATAGCGAGGCCGAGTCCGTATCCGTCTCGCAGCTCGCCGGGCTTGCGGTGGAGCTGAGTGAAGTCATCGTAGATCTCGTCGATTCCCTGCTCGGGAATCCCTACCCCGGTATCCTCCACCTCGATCACAGTACCGTTCTGTTCTGAAAACGCCCGGACCACAATCGATCCGTTGGGCGGCGTAAATCGGATCGCGTTGTCGAGCAGTCGGCGAAGCACCTCCTGTAGACGGTTTCTGTCCGCCGACACCGGCAACGGATCGCCGTCTATTTCGAAGCTCAGCCATTGGCCGCCGAGCTCGGCGTGTGGCCGCATCTCGTTGCACGCGTCTTCGATCAAGCCGTCGACGGCTGTCGGCGCGATGTCGAGCTGTGCAATCCCGGTCTCCAGAGCGGCGACATCGACCAGGTCATCGACCAACGACCGCAGTCTCACGACGCTGTCGTAGATGATGCCGAGGAACGACAGTTGCTGATCCGACAGGCCAGCCGTGAGGTCGGAGTGGATGATCTCGAGGTAGCTCTGGATCACGGTGAGGTTGTTTCTGATTGCGTGGGCCGCCCCGGTGAGAAACCGGGCCCCGGAATTCTGAAGATCGGAGACCCGGTCCTCCAGCCTCTCGATCTCAAGGGCACCCTCTGCGAGGGCGATGCGAAGAGACTCCTCGTCCATCGCGTCGGTGGGATCGGACCGGGACTGGCGTGCTACCATCAGTTACCTCAAGGCGCCCAACCGAGTATACGGTGTCCTTGTGATTGTCGAAGTGGAGACTGCGATTCGCCTTTGAGTCCGCAGGCCAGGTCAACGTCAACTTCGGGGTTGAAGGGCACACCGGGACGCGGCGTCCGGGGTGGGCGGGGAGCATCCCTCCATCGAACAGGCGCGTTCATCGGTGTCCTCCTGTTGGGGCTGTCTGGATCGGTCCGGGTCGCCGGACAAGGTCCGCAGAGCATCGACTTTCTCTTCTCGCCGCACGGTACCATTCGTTGGGAAAGGGCACGTCATCCAGTGCTCCTGGTTCAGCCTCGCCGCGGAGACGGTTGGATCTCGATCGCCCAACGGTATACGGGAAGCTCAACGGGTGCGCGGTCGGTACGTACTGCCAACCCGAGGCTTCGTTCGCCGATGATCGACCGCCCGGTGCGGATTCCGCTGGAGGTGTTGCGCGCCGACCTGCGGCTCGAGGCCATCAAACGTGTCTTTCCGGTCGACCAACGGACAGTCGAGGGTTGGCAGCACTGGGTGCTCGACCCCTTCCGGGGTGGTGAGGAAAGCTGGGAGTGGCTTGCCGAGCTCTTCACCGGTCGCGCCGATCGAGCGGCGAGTCTCGAGGCTGCCAACGCCCAACGAGAGGTCCGGGGGCTGCGTCGTGGGCAACCGATCGTGGTTCCGGAGGCTCAGCTCCTGTCTGTTTTTCGTTCGCTGCCTCCGGTTGCGACGCCGACGCAGACTGCAACGCCGACTCCCCTGCCGCGTCCCTCGCCACTGCCGCCGGTCGTGATGCCCCAGTCGAGCGGGCCGCTGGACCGGTCGACCGAAATCTCGATGCCGGACGAGCGTGCACGACTCGGTTCCAGCCGCACGCGATCGGGCTGGATCTCGGGGATCAGGCCCAGCGGATCGAACAGATTTTCGAAGCGCGGCCTGACCTCCCGCATGTCCTTTTGAAACAGTTCGACCCGCAGCGCGTAAGTATCGCTGAACAGGTGCC
>CBDTWX010000288.1:0-7356 GCA_965364305.1 uncultured Thermoanaerobaculia bacterium | reverse complement strand
ATCCGAGATTGTCGACCTCGTCAGCCCTGGCACCCGTAAGCTGCAGCGGCCCACGCGCCGCGAAGAACCCCTTTGACCCAGCCGGGTGTTGACATGCGTTCTCTTTTGCGTAAACTCGATCAAACTTCGTTGGATATGGCATGCCATCACTGATTGACGAGGATCTGACGCAGCCGGGCACTCATGCCCTGGTGATCGGTGTGAGCGAGTACCGGCATTTCGAGGACGGCGTCGAACCGACGGCGGCGGGCGAGGAGTTCCATATGGAACAGCTCAGCGCCGCCGCCCGATCGGCGTCCGAGTTCGCGAAATGGCTGCTCGACGACTACCGTTGCCAGCGAGCACCGCTGCGGAGCCTCCGCGTGTTGCTGTCGCCGTCTCCGGGTGAAGAGATTCATCCGGACATCGCGGCGCGGATCGCGGGGGCCGACCACGCCGCGAACCGTGCCAACGTGCAAAACGACGTGGTCGAGTTCCGAAACGCCTGCGACTCCCACACCGACAACGTCCTCATCGTCTACGTCGCCGGCCATGGCGTGCAGCTGACCAAGCACGGCGCGATCGTGCTGCTGAGCGACTTCGGCCGGCCGGGCCAGCTGGCGATGCTCGAAGGCGCCATCGACATGGCCTCGGTCCACGCGGGAATGAACCACCCGAACACGGCCCGCACCCAGTTCTGGTTCGTCGACGCCTGCCGCCAGAAACCCTCGATCGCCAGGCGATTCGAGGCCCTGGAGGGTGCGCTGGCGCTCGACGTGCCCAACGGATCGACCGAGGTCTCGCCGCTCTTTCTCTCCGCCACCACCGGCACGCAGGCCTTCGCCCGACCGGGCGGCGTCACCCTCTTCAACGAGGCCCTCATGGCAAGCCTGGCCGGCGCCGCCGCCACCGGACCGCAGGCCGGAGGAATCGACAGCTGGCACGTCTCGGTCACCGAGCTCATCCGGCGGCTTCCGGACGAGGTGATGTCCCTCGCCGAGGCGGAGGGCGCCGAGCAGTCGGTGGACATCGCCGGCAAGATCCACGAGGCGGTCGTCCACGAGTTCGAGGAGACGCCGCAGGTGGACCTCCGAGTCGAGCTCCTCCCCGAGGCCGCGCGTGCGGTCAGCCGGGGTTCGCTCAAGCACGACGCGACCACGGTGATCGTCGAGGACTTCACCGACTGGCCCCTTCAGGAGAAGGTGGATGCCGGTCTGTATCTCTTGAACATCGAAGCGGAGGCGCCGTTCGAGAGCTGGAACCAGATCCTCGACCTCGACCCGCCCGAGATGACGGCCGAAGTGGACGTGGAACCATGACACAGGATATGAACGCTGCGCCCACCACAGGCAAGCTCCACGTCGAGCTGAGGTCGGACTCCTATTTCTTCGGGAAGAACATTCCCATCGAGGTTCGCGACAGCGCGATGCGGCTGGTCGAGCGACCGTCCGAGAAACGCCAATTCTCGCTGGCTCCCGGTCTGTACGAGGTCAGCGCGGTGCTCGAGGACGGCCGCAGGCACCGGGCCCTCGTCCAGATCAAGGCCGGAGAGACGGCGCCGGTGACCCTCGGCGCGGACGCCGAGACGCCAAAAACCAAGGTTGCCTCCCGATCGGTGAGCCAGAAAGTGCCGCGCTACAAACGGCCCCGTTTCACGCGCAAGATGGCGTCCGAGGAGCCGCTTCTTGTGCGCGACATTGCTGCCCCGGCCGAGCTCCTCGACGTCACGGGCGCTTCGCTGGTCGGCGACACGAAGCTCTCGCCCTGGCAGTTCGAGTGTGCGAATGACGTGGACGCCGTCCCGACCGCGCGGTTTCAGATCGGCGACCGCACGCGGCTCATCAGCCTCCCCATCAGCCCCGAGCACGGATCTCCCTCCCACGCCTGTACGGTGACGCTGCACGAGACCTCCACCCTCGGCTTCCAGCTCAATGCGTGGATCTCGCCGGAGCGGACGGTGGCCAATGCCCTTCAGAACATGATGGCCTCGGGCTATGTCCTCGATGCCGCGGGGGTGGCCGACCAGGCGGTCGAGCTGCTGGGCGCCAAGTACCAGGACCCGACCGGCGCCGCCCTCGGCGGGCTGATTCTGCTCAAGACCGGCCGTCTCGCACGGTGGACCAGCTGGATCGAGAACCTGGCCCGCGACTTCGACTGGATCGCCGACGGCAAGGTCCTACTGGCGAGCCTGTTGGCGAAGGAGGGCAACGACATGGGGATGGCGCTGGAGCTGGCACTTCGGGCCAGCGAGCAGCGCCTGCTCTTCTCCGAGAGCTTCTCCCTGCTGCTCGACCTCCTGCGGCGCTGGTCCAGGGGCGAGGAACGCGACCGCCGCAACCTGGCGATCAAGGAGATGCTGGCCCGAACCCCCAACATCGACTGGGAGTCCATCTGTCTGAACCACGAGGAGGCGGAGGGCCCCTGATGCTGGAAATCACCTTGCTGCCGGCCCGCCAGGGCGACGCCATCTGGATTCGCTGGGGCGACCGCGACGCGCCCCATCAGATCCTCATCGACATGGGGACCGAGGAGATCGGAGAACGCATCCGGGAACGCATCCTCGCCCTGCCTCAGGACCGCCGGACTATCGACCTGCTGGTGGTCTCCCACGTCGACCGCGACCACATCGGCGGCGTCCTCACCTGTCTGGCCGAGGCCGACCCGATTCCGGGCCTCGAGATCTCTGACGTCTGGTTCAACGGCTTCCAGCATCTCAGCGGGCAGTCGGTTCAGCCCGGGCTCGAGCCGATGGGCCCGGCCCAGGGCGAACGCCTCTCGAGCTGGCTGAGACGGCAGGTGTGGAACGACCGCTTCGATGGCAAGCCCGTCCAGCGGGTGCCGGGAGAAGACCCGCCGAAGGAATCTTTTCACGACAATCTGACGCTGACCGTGCTCGGCCCGACCCCCGAACGACTCGCCGATTTCATCCCCAAGTGGAAGGACGAGGTCGAGGAAGCCCTCGAAAAGGGCCGCCTGGTCGACGTGTCTCCCGGCCTCGAGCCGATGGGGCCCAAGGTGCCGCCGATCCTCGAGGAGCCCGACGACCTCGAGATCCTCGCCGAGACCCACACCACCAACGACAAGAGCGAGGCCAACGGCAGCAGCATCTCGCTGCTGCTCGAGTACAAGGACCGCCGCGTGGTGCTCTCCGGCGACGCCTTTCCCAAAGATCTGATCGATGGAATCGAGGCCGTCAGCGGCGATCATCGGCTGCACCTCGACGCCTTCAAGCTGCCCCACCACGGCAGCAAGAAGAACATCTCGAAAGAGCTCGTCGAGTCGGTGGACTGCGACCGCTGGCTCTTCTCCACCGACGGCACCCAGTTCCGGCACCCCGACCCGGTCGCCCTCGCCCGGGTCATCTCCTACAGCACCGTCAAGCCGCCGAGGCTCTACTTCAACGTGCCCAGCAAGTACAACGGCTGGTGGAAGAACGACCACTGGAAGCACACCTACGGCTACCGCACCAACTACGGCACCGCCGAGAACGGCCTCACGCTGGAGCTCAAGGTCGACGACGCCTGACCCTCGCGCGCTCATTAGCTGCCCAGAGATTCCTCGACTCGGCCACAGGCCTCGCTCGGAATGACAGCGTGAAAGGGCGCTGCGCCCCCTCGGTCGGGATGACGGCGTGAAACGGCGCTCCGCTTCTTCGGTCGGAAGGACACACGGCGACGCCGGACGCTCCGCGTTCCCGCTTGGGATGACACACGGCGACGCCGGACGCTCCGCGTCCCCGCTTGGGATGACACACGGCGACGCCGGACGCTCCGCGTCCTCGGTCGGGATGACGGCGTGAAACGGCGCTCCGCTCGCTCGGTCGGACCATCAGCAACCACGACCGCAGAATCGTGTCATTCCGAACAAGGACGCCCGGCGTCCTTGGAGGAATCTGGGTGGGTGGGCGAGCCGGCTGCGGGCCGCTTCGCCACCAGGCTGGCGACGGCGCGTTTCTCGTCGACCGTCTCGCGGTACTCCAGGACCTCGAGCCCGGGAAACGCGGATCGCAGCTCTCCGGCCTCCAGGCAGTAGGCGCGGGACATCGGGTGGGCCCCCGGGATCTCCAGGTGGGCCACCGTGTAGGTCTCGTACACCAGGACGCCACCGGGTCTGAGCGCCGCCTCGAGGTCATCGAACAGGTCCCGTTGCAGGTAGTTGAAGACCACCACCACGTCGTACGTCTCGCGGGGGAGGCTGAAGTGCTCGAGATCGGCGACGATCGTCCGGATCTCGACCCCGTGCTCGCGGGCGAGCTTCTGGGCCTTGGCCAGCCCGACGGCCGAGATGTCGATGGCGTCCACCGTCAGGCCTCGTCGCGCGAGAAAGACCGCATTGCGGCCCTCGCCCGCAGCCAGGTCCAGGGCGCGTCCGGCAGCCGGCAGATGGACGATCTGCTGCACCAGGAATCGTGACGGCTCGGTGCCGTAGACGTACTCCGATCGGTCGTACTTTCGGTCCCAGCGTTGCCGATCCTCCGGCTCGCGCGGTGTTTGTTGAGCCTCGGTCGATCCCATGCCGCCCAAGCATATCGCCACCGCTCCGGCGAGAGTCACGAGGCGGCGGACGCCGGGGCCCGCGCCTCCACTTCCAGCCGATACCTTGAGACGGGGTTTCTCCATGTCCGCCGAGTCTACCATCGGTACCGCGCGGCCTGGGGCGTTCGCCTGGGTTCGGGAATCCGCGCTTCGAATCGCGGGTTGGACTCTGCAGATGTGGGACGAACGCTACTCCGATCCGGGCTACGCCTACGGCACCGACCCGAACGAATTCCTGGTTTCGGTGGCCGACCAAATCCCCCTTGGACGGGTCCTGTGCCTGGCCGAGGGCGAGGGGCGCAACGCGGTGTATCTCGCCGGGCTCGGTTACGAGGTCACCGCAGTCGACAGCTCGTCCGTCGGGCTCGAAAAGGCGGAAACGCTGGCCCGCGAACGCGGGGTCGACATCGAAACGGTCAACGCCGACCTCGCCGACTACCCGATCGAGGCGACCTCGTGGCAGGGCATTATTTCGATCTACTGCCACCTGCCGCCGGTGGTGCGGGCCGCTCTCCACGAGAGCTGCCTGCGCGGTCTGGCAAAGGGGGGCGCCTTCGTGCTCGAGGGCTTCACACCCCGCCAGCTCGAGCTTCGCACGGGCGGCCCCAAGTCGCTCGAGCTCCTGATGGAGCCCGGGGTCATTCGTCAAGAGCTGCCGGGCCTCCGCCTGGATATCTGTCGCGAGGTCCAGCGCGAGGTGATCGAGGGGAAGCACCACAAGGGCCGTGCGGCCGTGCTGCAGATCCTCGCCGTCAAACCTGAGTCGGGATGACACAAAGGTGTGACGTGCCACTCGGCCCACTCGGCTGTGATGACACGAGAAACTGCGTGCCGATTCAAGCTGTCATTTTGAGCGAGGCCATCGGCCGAGCCGAGGAACCTATGGAAGAGAACTCAAAACCAAAAACTCAAAACTAAGAACTTTCCCTGGATTCACCGCCGAACCGAAACCCCAACAGCACATTCCGCTCGAGGAAATCGTCGATCGGCACGCGCTCGTATCCGGCCTCACGAAAGAGATCGATGATCCTGCCGGGCGCGAGGAAGTGGTGGTCGCCGGTGACCCCGGCGTCCTCGTCGAGAACGACGACCGTCGCGCCCTCGCGAAGGCTCGGCGCCAGGTTCTCGAGCAGCGAGACCTGATCGTCGATGTCGTGAAACGCATAAACAATGAAGACCATGTCGAGCGCGCGGTCGGGCAGCAGCGGATCCTCGTACTCGCCGAGCACCGTCTCGACGTTGTCGAGATCCTCCCTCCGGCAGCGCCTCTCCAGCGAGGCGAGGGCGCCGGAGTCGATGTCGTTGGCGAGCACGCGACCGGTCGGTCCGACGGCGCGGGCGAGCTTGACGGTGAAGTAGCCGCGCCCGGCGCCGATCTCGCCCACGGTCATGCCCGGCTCGACGCCGACCGCTCGAATGACCCGGTCGGGCTGAAGCTCCTGGTCACGGCTGGCCTCGCTGCAGGCCGCCGTGGAAACCCAGCACACCATCGCGAGGCAACAGAGAAAACGTGAAAAAGGTGTTTTTCTCATCACAGGATGGTACGTCGCGAGCTGACGAGGGTTGTGTCCGAGATGTGAAAATGCCGAGAGCCTTCCGTTCTGTCCTCTCCACGAGGGCTCACCCTCCTGTCATCCTGAGGAGGGTTCCTCCCGACGAAGAGCCTGCCTTGAGCGATCCCTTTGGCCGAGTCGAACGGGATCTGGGTTGGGGGTTCTTGGAAGCGCGTCTCGGTTGGCCACCCACCCAGATTCTTCGTCGGACTCGGAGTCCTCCTCAGAATGACAGGTTGAAAGGACGCCGCCCCAGTGTGTCATCCTGAGGAGGGTTCCTCCCGACGAAGGATCTGGGCGGGGGCTCTTGGGAGTGAATTGCGGACACCTCAAGACTTTTCTTTGTCCCGGTTTCCACCGAGCCGGCCTGCGTCGCGCAACGCCCGGCGGAGCAGGAACTCCACCTGGGCGTTGACGCTTCGCAGGTCATCCGCGGCCCAGCGCCTGAGTGCGGTCAGGACCTTGGGGTCCAGACGCAGGAGAAAGGCCTCGCGTTTGCTCACGTGTAGAGCGAGCCGGTGTTGACCACGGGCTGGGTGTGGCGGTCACTGCACAGCACCACCAGCAAATTCGAGACCATGGCCGCCCGGCGCTCGTCGTCGAGGTCGATGATGCCCTTCTGTGACAGGTGGTCGAGCGCCATCTCCACCATCCCGACGGCGCCCTCGACGATCTTCGTGCGCGCCGCGACCACCGCCTGGGCCTGTTGCCGCTGCAGCATGGCGGCGGCGATCTCGGGCGAGTAGGCGAGGTGGCTGATGCGGGCCTCGATCACCTCGACGCCGGCCTTGTCGAGTCGTTCCTGGATGTCGGATTCGAGCTGATCGCAGATCACGTCGGTGCTGCCACGCAGTGAGACCTCTTCATCGCTGCTGTCGTAGGGATGCCTGCTGGCCAAGTTCCGCAGCGCCGCCTCGCTCTGCACAGCCACGAAGTCCTCGTAGTCGTCGACGTCGAAAAGCGCCTCGGCGGTGTTGACCACCTTCCAGACGACGACGGAGGAGATATCGATCGGGTTGCCGTCTCGATCGTTGACCTTCGACGGCCGACCGGCGGTCCTGGACTTCGCCTGCAGCACCTGCCCCTGTGCAGATTTCTGCTCGGGCTGTTGGGTCGATCCGGTCTCGAAGTTGCGGATGCGGAGCGAGATCTTCTTCTTCGAGAAAAACGGAATCACCCAGAAGAAGCCGGATTCGAGCGCCGTGCCCTTGTAGGTGCCGAAAAGAAGCAGCACTCGAGCCTGGTTGGGCTGGATGGCCATGAAGCCGAAGAGGCTGATGAAGCCGAGA
>CBDTWX010000287.1:0-7359 GCA_965364305.1 uncultured Thermoanaerobaculia bacterium | reverse complement strand
TCCGCCTTGTCGATCTCGTCGATCAGGAGCACGACCTGGTGCTCGCTGGTCAGCGCTTTGCCGAGCGGCCCGAGCTTGATGTACTGGCGGATGTCCGAAACGTCGTGGTCGCCGAATCGGCTGTCCTGGAGCCGCTGGACGGTGTCGTAGACGTAGAGCCCATCGGCCGCCTTGGAGGTCGATTTGACGTTCCACTCGATGAGCTCGAGTCCGAGATCCTCGGCCACTGCGGTGGCCAACAACGTTTTCCCGGTGCCCGGCTCGCCCCGAACCAAGAGCGGTCTCTGAATCGCCGCCGCCACGTTGACGGCGTGGCGCAGCTCCGGCGACGTGATGTAGCTGGCGGTACCGAAAAACCGGCTGAAATCGTGGGCCATCGACGCTCTCCTCTCGGCGCTGTGCTTTCGCCCGTTCCCGGCGATTGTATGGCAGGTCGTCAGCCCTCACCACCGACGGCAGATGGTGCACGCGTTGATGCCGCCGACGCCCATGTTGATCTTGCCGGCGACATCGCCCTCGGTCGGGTGCTCCTCGTCCTGCACGAGGCGACAGAAGTAGGGTCGAATCTGATCGTGGACCTCGTCGCCCGCCAGGTTGACGGGAAGCAGCTTCCCCTTCGAGAAGCCGAGGTGCTGGGCGGTGAGCTCCCACCCGCCGCAGACCGACATCCCGTGTCCGAAGGTGCCCTTTCGTGCAGTTATAGCCGTCGATCCCGGGAGGACGGCGAGAGTATTCTGCAGCTCACTCCAGTCGCCGGGCGTGGCGGTCGCGTGCATATCCCAGGTCGCGACGTCCGCAGGCTCGATGGCCGCATCCGATAACGCCTGCCGAATGGCGAGACGCGGTCCTTCCTGCGACGGCGTGATGATGTGATCGGCGTCGGACGAGAGACCGACGCCGAGGATCTCGAGCCCGAGCGGTTCAAAACCCCTGTCGATCATGAACTCCACGTCCCCGACGATCCAGATGCACGCGCCGCCAGACACATGGGTTCCGCGCATGCCGGTGAAGGGCTTGGAGACTCGTCCGTCGTGGGACAGGACCCTGGCGCCGAAGAACGCTCCCACCGAAAGGGCGTGTGGCTCCGGATCGGTCATCCCGATGACGGCGATCTTCGCCTGTTCCGAGCGAATGGCGTCAATGGCCATTTTCAACGAAACGCTGAACCCGGCGCATGCCGCGACCGGCGCGATCGCGGGCCCGGTAATGCGGCCGAGCATCGAGATCTGTGCGGCCGGAACGTTCGGGATATTCCACAGCAGGACCGGATCGACCGCGTTCCACGGCTCCGTCGGGCAACCGTACTCGGTGTTGAGCTTGCGTCGGGTGGCGATCTTGCGTCGGATCAGCCGCCCCTTCCCGTTCTCGATGTCTCCGGTGATCCCCTCGCCCTCGACCTCCTGAAGGCGGCCGAGGTACTCCCGCAGCCCGTTCGACGAGGCCACCCAGAACGCCTCCCAACGATCGCGGATCTCCTCCGCTCCCTCGCCGTGAGGATCGACATCAGCCGGGTCCGTCGGCGCTCCCAATTGCTCGCGAATCTGGACTCGCTCACCCTCCGGCGCGCAGCGGTACTCGGCAAGTGCACGGTTGTGCTCTTCCCGGCACCAGAAGCGGTTCCAACTCCGCTGGGCGTGGTGGTATTTCAAGACGAGGTCGTACTGGAGCGGGAAATCGCCAAGCCCGGTGCCCACATACACATGGGTCTGGCTTCTAAGCTCGGTGAGCAGGGGCTCGAGGCCGTCGTTCTGTCCGAGCGCCTGGATGAATGCTCCGATAGCGTACTTGACCGTGTTCCCCATCTTGGACTGGAGCTGAGCGAACCTCCGCGGCTCGAACCTCTCATCGATCCAGGACTTGTAGTTGTGAAAATCGAACTCTGGAGTTCCAACGAGAAAATTGCTCGGCCCGAACCCGTCAAAGGTCTCGAGCCAGCTTGTCGCCTGACTGAGGTTGGACTCGAATTTCTCGATGTTCGGAGACTTGGGGGCAACCACGCCCCACCCGAAGATGCCGATTCGTTTTCTCATAGTGCCTCAACCTCACACCAACTCGCGGCGATGAAGAGTAACAGCCAAGTCGCTCGTTCGAAAGGCGCACCGCGGCAGAACGAAGAGCCCAACCGCTGTCAGCGCTATCGCGTGGTGATCGACGCTTTACCAGGATTCCGCGATCTCAGGAAAAAGTAGTATTTTGATTCCATGAACCACCCCCACAAGGTCGCTCGGGTCGAGCTCTTCCACGTTGTCGTGCCGTTGCCGGCCACCTTTCGCCCGGCGTGGATCCCCGGCATGCCGTCGAACGAAAACCGGTTCACCCTGGTCAGGATCACCACCGATGACGGCGTCGAGGGCTTCAGCGCCGGTCCCGCCATCGGCCGAGAGCGGGCCGGGCTGGGTGATCTGCTCGGTCCCTACCTCCTGGGAGAGGATGCCACCGACATCGGGCTGGTCCAGCAGCGGTTGCGTGAGATCTCGTACCTCGGCTGGCGCAACTGGTGGATCGAGCCGGCCTTCTGGGACATCACGGGCAAGATCGAGGGAAAGCCGGTCTACGAGCTGCTCGGCGGAAAAGCGTGCACGATCGACCTCTACGCATCGACCGGCGAGGTCAAGGAGCCCGAGGCCCGGATCGAAGAGGTGGAGGCCCGCCGCGCGGAGGGATTTCGCACCGTCAAGCTCCGGGTCCACGACTTCGACGAGGCGTTGGATATCCGTCAGGTAACCGAGACCGCGAGAGCGGTGGCAGGAAGGGTCAAGCTCGCGGTCGACGCCAACCAGGGCTGGCGGGTGACCATCATCGGCGACTCTCCGCTGTGGGACCTCGAACGGGCCAAACGCTTCGCCGACGCCTGCGCCGAGCTGGACATCGCGTGGATCGAAGAACCTTTGCCGATGGATGATTACCAGGCTCTCGCCGAGCTCAGGGCTTACAGCCGGGTGCCCATCGCCGGTGGCGAGCTCCACAGCTCGGGTCTTCCCGAGCTCAGAATGATGATTGAAAACCGCTGCTACGAAGTGTTCCAGCCGGACGCCGTCTTCACCGGCGGCATCGCCCAGACCATGGAGGTGATCCGACTCCTCCGAGCGCACGGTCTCGGCTACTCGCCCCACACCTGGACCAACGGCATCGGATTCGCGATCAACCTACAGCTCTTCGTGGCCAGCGGTTTTGCGGGCGAGCGGGAGCTCGAGTACCCGCTGGCCCCACCGGGTTGGACCGTGGAGGCCCGCGACGGGATCCTCCGGCAGGCCTTTCACCACGACAGGGGGAGCATCGCATCACCCACGTCACCCGGTCTCGGTTTCGAGATCGACCGCCGCGCGCTGGCACGTTACGGCAAGAGGTTCTTCGTAATGGATCGCAAACGGCTGGTCTGGTTCTCGTTGAAACACCGCGGCGTCAAGGCGTCGAAAGAGATCGACCGCGCACGCCGGAAACGGATGGGTGGGGGCTGACGGTTCTCGGTGCTGGATGCTGGAAGAGTGTTGAGTTCTTAGTTTTTAGTTTTGAGTTTTGAGTTCCGACCCACCCACCCGTTCAGCCGATACGGCTGCCCACAATGCTCAAGATTGAGACATTATTGCGGTGCGCACGTCCCGCGTTCACACGCCCCTGAAGTTGCCGCTGAAGCTGGCTGCCGATCCTGCCGCTGTTTTCTGACGCTGCTCGCTGTCGCCGGTTTCTGCCGCTGCCCGCTGTTGCTGTCTCTGACTCAGGCGCTGACAAGATCTGAAATCATCACCTCGGGCTGAAGCTACAGACGAATGGAAGCGCCACGGAAACCTTCAGCAGCGAGTTTGCCAACACCGATCCGACCTTTCCTGAGAGCTTCGATATCGTGGTCGACATCAACGACCAGGTCTGCTTCGATACGGTGCTGTCGATCCATGCCACCGAGTCGGAACAGATCGTGTTTCGAGACGGTTTCGAATGCGGAGATCATACCGCCTGGTCGAGCGCCACGGCTCCATAGCCCATGACCGACGCCTACAGGACAAAGGTCATTTCGAGCAATTCACGACCCTCCCGAATCGCGAATTGCTCACGAGCATCTGGCGACGTAACGTCCGAGCACGAGCGCCCAGCCCTGATCATAGCCGGCGCGTATTTCGGAGGCCTGCTCCCCGAGGACCTCCCAGTTGCGGTGCTCGAGCTCGACAAGAGTGCCGTCATCGCAGTCGGAAAACCGCAGCTCGACCTCTTGAGCGGTGGCGGCATCTCGTCCGGGGTGCCACGAAAAAACGACCCGTGAAGGTGGCTCCCAGGCGGTGACCAGTCCCCAGAGGTGGACCATCCCATCACCGTCAGTCTCGTAAATGCGTCCGCCTTCGCGGCCTTCGAAGCAACAGCTCTCGGCGCCCTCCTGGCCGATCGAGTGGGTCGCCAGCGGCCACCAGCTCTCCATCTCGTCGGTGAAAAGCCGAAATGCCTCGGCCACGTCGCAACCAACGACAACGGACTTTCGGACGGGTGCAATCTTCTCAGCCATCGGGTGTTCCTCCCTGTGATTGGTCTGCCACTGTCTTGAAGGCCGCCAGCACCCCTCCCCAGAAATCTTCCAGGTAGACGCGCAGCGGGTCGAGGCCGCTCGGATTGACCTCGTAGAAGTGCCGAGTCCCGCGACGGTGCTCCCGCACCAGGTCGGCCTGCTTGAGTACCTTGAGGTGCTGCGACACTGCGGGCCGGCTCACCGGCACACCCGCTGCCAGCTCCGCCACCGAAGACGGGCCCTCGCGGAGCCTTTCGAAAACCTCTCGGCGGGTAGGATCTGCAAGGGCCGTCAGAACAACTCCGTAAGTCTTCACTTACGGATAGTATGGACCCTTCGGACAGTTTTGTCCACTCCCATCCCCAGTCGAACGCCGCAGCCGGGCCACCTGCTGAATCGTCTTGACCTGCCGGTTGTCCCATAACGAATCGTTTCATCGACTGCAAAGATGTCGAATGCTCCCGCAGCCGGGCATGGAAATTGCCCATACCGACGTGAGAGTTTCAAACGGCCGACAGAGCCGGTCGCGTTTTTGACGGGGAGGAGGTGTTCAGAGGAGCTTCCTCTTGCGGATGTCCGGCAATCACCATCACCGACGAGGCCCTCCGGTCGACACGACCAACCGTCAACGCCCCGATCGGGGCACGGGAGGTGGGCCATGAAGAGAACCTGGACGATCTCCGCTGCAATCGCAGCCACGCTCTGCGCGAGTCTCGCCGCGGGGGGCTCGAACACACCAATCGTCCCCAACCGAATAGGCCACTGGATGAATCTGGAATACCGAACCGGGAATCTGGCGCCCGAAATCGCCAGCAATCCGCGCTTGATCGAATCAATCCTGGTTGTTGAAGGATCACTGGAAAAGGTAGATGCCTCGCTACTCGAGGTGAAAACAGGCGGTAACTGTCTCCAACTCGGTCTTCCCTTCATTCGTGTGAAACATGAAACGGTCCACGGGCACGACTCAAGCGGAAACACTGTGGCCACCATGCGTAAAGTGCGGAAACGCGAGGTGCTGACCGTCCGCGTGTGCAGCGGCGTGACCCAGCGCTCGGTGATATGGGAACTCAACGGCGATCTGATCATCCTCACACGACCTCGCCTCGAGACGGGTGTTTTCAGCCGCACCCTCTATATGATTCATCACATCACTGGCGAGGAACGCCTTCGGGCCATCGAACGCAACGCCCGTCTGGCCGCCCGAAACAGGGAACCGGTGCCGCCTCAGGCCAAGATGCTGTATTCGCCAATGGTTTTCGGAGACACGACGCGAATCTCCGAACCGAGGCTGTTCGCCTTCGGGGCCGAATTCAGCTCGCCCCCGCCGGTGACGGTCAACGCCCACGACCAGAACTGCACCGGATGCCAAAAAGGTGTGCACTCGAGTCAGATCGAGCACTGATCGCAGTTATCGGCGGACGACCGTCACCTCCGAATTCGGGAGACGTGTGAGTGCTCCGAACGGGCGACCAAAGGAATAGACAACCGCTCATCGCCGGCCTCGCTCGATGCCTGTTGGTGAGAACAAGTTACACTGGATGAGCAGTCGACGACCGTCCACCGATCGGGAGCGCCTACCTTGACCATCACAGCCGACCTTCAGGATCTGACCGTTGCCGAGTTCATGATGATGCTGGCGCACAATCGGAAGACCGGACAGCTCACGATCGAGCGAGGCAGCGACCGCGTCAGATTGGCCTTTCGCGAGGGTGACATCGTTTACGCGGCCTCCAGCGCTGTCCGAGAAACGATCGGTGCGATGCTCATCCGCCGGGGTCTCATCTGCGAAGCCGAACTCGAGGCGGCCCTCGAGATTCAACAGCGGCGGAAAAACAAACCGTTGCTCGGGCAAATCCTCGTCGAGATGGACTTGATCAGAATCGAAGACCTCAACGATACCTTCAACTTACAGTTTCAAAAGGTCTTACGTGACGGCATCACCTGGTCCCACGGCCGGGCCGAGTTCGAGCTCATGGAGATACCCGACCTCGGCGAGGTCAAACTCGATCCGCGTGAGTTCCTTCTCGAAACGGGTATCAGCACCGAGAGCGTGCTCCTACACGGAGTGGTCGCGCTCGAAGAGAAAGCCAAAGAAAAAGGCGACAGCAATTACTTCGAGGCGGTGCGAAACGCGGTTTCCAGGTTTCACGAGGATTCACCGGTGATCTCCGCCGAGATGGCCTCTGCGATTCTCGAGCAGGCCAGGGAGTTGGTCGACCGGGCAATCCTGTTCGTCGTCTCAACCGATGCCCTTACCGTCCAGGGTGGCTTTCACAGCGACGGGCAGGATGCCCCGACGAGCACCGGGCGTTGCCTCGATCGCTCCGCCATCGAGGGTTCGGTGCTGACGTGGGTGATCGACGAACGCCGCAGCTATCGTGGACGACTCAAGGAGTCTGCAGGAAACGTGCCCTTACAGGAGCTGGTCGGAGGTGACGTCCCACACGAGGTGATCGTGGTGCCCGTGATCGTCGACAACCAGGTTGCAGCGGTCTTTTATGGCGACAACGGACAGGACAGCAAGGCGATCGGAAACACCGGCGACCTGGAGCGGGTGGTAGCCCGTGTCGCCCGGCAGATGAGGTCCTTCCAACCGGGGAACCCACGGGCTGAAAGCTGATCCGATCCACCTGTCGAATACGTTTCGACGCGCGTGATCTCGGGACCGCGATCGATCCCAACCTCGGGCGCGTGCCTGCTCCGCGAGCGCCATCTGATTGTGGACAACCTCGAATTCCGGTCGGCAGGATCCAAATCCACGTGACCCGCGGCACATCTCGAGACTGACGGACCGGGTAGCCTGACGATGGAGATCGTGATGTTCCCACCTTCGTTGCCATCCCGTTTCTTTGCGGCCGGCGTGGCTG
>CBDTWX010000286.1:0-7381 GCA_965364305.1 uncultured Thermoanaerobaculia bacterium | reverse complement strand
CGAAGTGGCCGGCGCGGTGACCGCCGCAACCCTGACCACGGTTGCCGTCTTTTTCCCGATCGTGTTTGTTCAGGGTGTGGCCGGCCAGCTCTTCAGAGACCAGGCGATCACCGTCTGTCTGTCGCTGACAACCTCTCTGATCGTCTCGCTGACCCTGATCCCGGCCCTCTCGGGCTTCACCGCCCGTACCGGTTTCGAAAGCGCCGTACGCTTTGCCGGCCGCCGCCGGGACGGGGGCGAGCCCATACCCTTCACCTTCCGGTTTGCGTCCTTCGAGCTCGAACCGATCGGAAACGGGCGATCGCTGATCAGCCGCCTCGCAACCATCGCAGCCTTTCCGCTCCGTTTCCTGATCCTCTCGGCAGCATTGCTGGTCGGTGCGGGCTGGTGGGCCTTCAGCCGAGTATTTCAAATCGCGGCCGCCCCTCTCGGCCGAGTCCTCGACAGAGTCGGGCACGCCTACCCGGGCACCCTGACGAGGGCGCTGAAGCGACGATGGCTTGTCCTGCTGGCGGGTGTCGCTGTCTTTGCGGCGTCGGTGATGGTCATCCCGCGTCTCGGCACCGATCTGGTTCCCGATCTCGCACAGGGCGAGTTCGCCTTTCAGCTCCGGCTGCCCGAAGGAACCACCCTCGAGGCGACCGCCGAGACGGTCGACCGGATCGAGGACATGCTGGTGGACGATCCGGCCTTTGCGGCGGTCTTTTCGATGGTGGGCAGCCTGCCGTCAGCCGCCTCGGGTCGACGGACCCTGGGCGAGAACCTGGCGCAGATCAACTTTCGCATGGTGGCTCAAGCCGACGCGGACAGCGAGGCCGACGCGGTCGACCGTGTGCGCGCCGCTATCGCGCGTTTCCCGCGCGCAGAGGCCGAATTGGTGCGTCCGGCCGTGCTGTCGGTGCGACCTCCGATTGCGGTGCAGATATTCTCGGACAACCTCGTCGAGCTCGACCGGGCTGCCGAGGCGGTCCGCCAGGCCCTCGCCGATCTGCCCGAGGTCCGCGATGTGGCCACCACCTCGGAGCCCGGCAGCCCCGAGATACTCGTCGAACTCGACCGGGAACGAGCCGCCGCCCTCGGAGTATCTGCCGAGGATGTGGGCGCCGCCATGCGCACCAAGATCCGCGGCGACGTGGTTGGTGAGTTTCGCGAGGGAGAGGAACGAATCGACATCAGGCTTCGTGCCGGCGAACGCTTTCGATCTCTGGCCTCGGGGGTCCAGGCGCTGCGAATCATCCTGCCCGGCGGCGCGACGGTGCCGGTGTCGGCTGTTGCAGAGGTCGTGACCGGCCGCGGTCCCGCTGCGATCTACCGCTACTCCGGGGCGCGGGTGGCCGAGGTCACGGCCCTCCCCACGACCCACGATCTCGGCAGCGCGCTCGCCGCAGTCAACGCGGCGGCGTCCGAGCTGGCGCTGCCGGCCGGAGCACGAATCGAGCTCTCCGGCCAGAACGAGGAGCTCTCCGTCAGCTTCAACTCGCTGTGGCTGGCGATGGCGTTGGCGACTTTCCTGGTCTATGTCGTGATGGCCTCACAGTTCGAATCGTTGGTCCACCCATTCGTGATTCTGATGGCGGTACCGCTGGGAGTGGTGGGAGTGGTGGCCGCCCTGGTCCTGACCGGCAACTCGGTCAGCGTGCTGGTGCTGATCGGTGCGATCATGCTCGCAGGCATCGTCGTCAACAACGCCATCGTTCTGGTCGACGCCGTCAACCGGCGGCGCCGCGAAGGCCAGGAGATCGATCAGGCGCTGATGGGCGCCGGCAGTGAACGCCTGCGGCCGATCCTCATGACGACCGCAACCACCGTCCTCGCCCTCTTTCCAATGGCTCTGGGGCTGGGCGCCGGCGACGAGCTGCGGGCGCCGTTGGCAGTGACCGTGATCGGGGGTTTGACCGTCGCCACCTTTCTGACCTTGTTGGTGATACCGTGTATCTACCGAATCCTCGGTGCAGCGCCAGTCAGGGTACGGGTGGAGGAAGAATGAAGAATTCGGAATTCGGAATTCGGAATTCGGAATTTTCGGACCGAGCGCCGAAGCGCGTCGATGATCGGTGTGCCGTCTCGAAAAGGCCGAGCGTTCGCGTAAACACCAGGATGCTGAGCGCCTATAGGCATGAAACTCGACCGGTTGGTTGCCTTCCATACGGCACATGCCTTGGGATCGCTGCTCCTCCGGCAGAACGACAGGAATTGACCGTGCTGGCGACGTTGGACTCATGGTGGCCTTACAGTCCACCAAATGATGGGGGGGCGGGTGGCAATTCCGAATTCCGAATTCCGAATTTCGAATTCAAGGGGCGGCCATGCGACTGACCGACATTCCACTTGACCGTCCCGTGGCGACCCTGATGCTGCTCCTCAGCCTGACTGTGATGGGGACCGTGGCCGTTTTCCTTCTGCCGCTCGACTTCATGCCGGTGATCAACGAACCGGAGATCGATATTGAAATTCCGTTTCCGGGAGCACACCCGCTCGAGGCCCTGCGCGAGGTGGTGGAACCCATCGAGGAGGAGATCGCCACCATTCCCGACGTCAAACGCATCATGGCCAACACCCAGTCCGGATCGGCGAGGATGGAGGTGATGTTCGACTGGGGGGTCGATGTCGACATCAAGAAAATGGAGGTGCGCGAGGCCGTCGACCGCGCCCGGCCCCTTCTCCCGGACACCATCGGCCACATCTCGATCCGTGGCGACACCGACGGGGGCAGCGCCCAGGTGCTCGCGGGACGGATCTCGGCCGAACGAGACCTCTCCGAATCCTGGGATCTTCTCGACCGCCGCATTGGCCGGCCATTGGAACGCATCAAGGGTGTCGCCCGGGTCGATCTCTACGGCGTCGAGCAGCAACAGGTCCGCATCGATCTCGATCTCGATGCCCTGAAGCGGCACGGCATTGACGCCGGAGAGGTCTTGAGGACAGTCAACTCTGCGAACCAGGATGTCGATGCCGGAGTCATTCGAGGCGATGTGGTGCGTTACGAGGTGCGCACGCTGACCCGTTTCCAATCCGCCGACGAGATCGCGGCCCTGCGCGTAGGCCAAGACGGCCTTCGCATCGCCGATGTCGCGGTCGTCGAGCTGCGCGAGCCGCGCCTCGACTACGGACGCCATCTCGACCGATCGTTCGCGGTCGGTATCGACGTCTACAAAGAGCCCAGCGCCAACACTATCGAGGTCGTGGACAAGGCCCTCGAACGCATCGAGGAGATCAAGACCGACCCACAGCTCGAGGGGATCAACCTCCTGATCTGGGAGAACCAAGGCGAGGCGATTCGGAACTCGCTCTCGGGGCTACGAAATGCGGGAATCTACGGCGGAATCATGGCCATCGCCGTCCTCCATTTCTTCCTCCGAAGGTTCCGTACGACCATGATTGTCGCCACCGCGATTCCTTTTTCGCTCCTCGTCACCTGCGGCGCGATGTTCGCCCTCGGCTCGCAGTTCAACGTCCTCACCCTGCTCGGGTTGATGCTCGGCGTCGGGATGCTGGTCGACAACGCCGTGGTGGTCATCGAGAACATCCATCGTTACGAGGGCATGGGCAACCCGGCGCCGCTGGCGGCACGTCTCGGCTCCCGCCAGGTGGCGCTGGCGGTCGTCGCCTCGACCGCAACCTCGATCTTCGTGTGGTCGTGGCTCTTCGTCTCCGAACGAAACACCATGGTCATCATGATGGGAGAGGTCGCGTTGACCATCTGTCTGGCGGTGGCCTGCTCGTTGCTGATCTCGCTGACGTTCATTCCCCTGGCCGCAGCCCGCCTGGCGCCCGCCGAGGCGCCGCAGCCGGGGATCGTCGTGCGCAAGATCGTTCCGGCCTACCAACGGCTGCTCGACTGGACCCTCGATCACCGGTTGGTGACCCTCATGTGTCTTTTTGTGGTCGCCGCCTCGGCCGCTTGGCCACTGATGAAAATCGAAAAGAGCGGTAACTTGCCGGAACAAACTCGCGAGGTTTCGATCTTCCTCCAGGTCCACGACGATGTTTCGAAAGATGTCCTGGAGGGCTACGTCGACCAGGTCGAGGATTGGGTCTTCAGCCGCGAGGAGGAGCTCGGTTTCGACAGCGTCTACTCCTGGTACACCGAACACGGTTTCTGCATGACCCGGATCTACCTGCCCGAAGACCAAGCCAACCCCGAGTCGATCGAGCGCCTTCGAGCGCAGCTGCGGGTCGGGCTGCCGGAGATTGCCGGCGTCAAGCTCGAGGTCGGAGACCGCGAGAACTGGTGGCGACACGGCGGCGGCCAGGACCGGCGAATGGTTTCGGTGTCGCTCCACGGCGAGGACCCCGAGTACCTCGAGGATCTCTCGATGGAGGTCGAGGAACGGATGCGCGGTCTCGACCACCTCGAGGAGGTCTGGGGTCCGACGATGCGCGGAACCAAGGAGCTGCGGCTGCTGGTCAACGCCGATGCAGCCCACAGCCTCCAGGTCAGCCCACGCGACATCGCGGATGCGGTGGGTTTCTCCTTCCGTGGACGTCGGCTGCGGCGCTTTCAAGGCCCCGACGGCGAGCTCGAGATGGTGCTCGGTCTCCCCGAGGATGCGCAGCCGGGAATCGACGCCCTCGCCGACCTGCCTGTCCCGAATCGTTCCGGAGGGTTTGTACCCTTGAGCTCGGTGGCGGAGGTGATCATCGCCCGAACGCCGGAAAGGATCAGGAGGGAGAACCGCCAGACCACCCAGCACGTGACGGCACAATTCGACAAGGAGGCCGTGACGACTGACGAGGCAAAGAAACTGGTCGAGGATCGGATGATCGGTTTCACCGTGCCGGAGGGCTACTCCTGGGATTTCGGGCGGTGGGGACATGACCGCGATGAGGCCTTGGGAACGATGTTCCGAGGGGTCCTGCTGTCGCTGGTGGCTGTGATCCTCCTGATGGCGGCCCTATTTGAATCCTTCACGCAGCCCTTCGCCATCTTGATCACCCTGTTGCTTGCGTTTTTCGGCGCCTTCTGGAGCCTGTGGCTCGGCGGCTTCGATCTCAACCCCATCGCCTTTATGGGGATCATCATCCTCATCGGCATCGTGGTCAACAACGGCATCGTGCTGGTCGACCACGTCAACTCGCTCCGGGTCTCGGGTGTCGAACGGCGGCGGGCGCTGATCGAGGGATGTGGAGACCGACTTCGCCCGGTCATGATGACCGCGATCACGACGATCTTCGGGTTGATCCCGCTGGTGGTCGCCCGGGCAACCGTCGCCGGCGCCTACATCGACTCGATCGCGGTGGTGGTCATCGGCGGCCTCGCTACCTCCACCATCTTCACCCTGCTCGCTCTCCCCGTCTGGTACACCACCCTCGAGGACGTTGGCGCTGCCGTTCTGCACGCTCTTCCGAAACGCTCATCCGGTCATCCGCCAGTGAGGATATCCAAAGGCGGAGTTCTTGCCGATCTCGAGAGAGGTTGAGGCGTGCACCGAGGACCGACCTGCGATGAGCCTGCCCGCCTATCATCGTGACTGCTACCTGACGGCGCTCGACACGGTGGTCGTCAACGCCGGTGAGGAACATGGGCGGTCGTACGCAGTCCTCGCAGAAACCATCTTCTATCCCGAGGGTGGCGGTCAACCGGCCGATCAAGGCCTCCTCGGGAACGCCGACGTCGTCGATGTGCAAAAGATCGACGGAGAAATACGCCACTATCTCTCGCGGGCGGTCGAGCGCGGGCCGGTACGGCTCGAGCTCGACTGGCGACGTCGGTGGGACCACATGCAGCAGCACACCGCCCAGCACGTTTTGACGGCGGTTGCTCTCAGGGCATTGACTTGGCGAACCACGGCCTTCCACCTCGGCCCAGTCGTCAGCGACATCGAGCTCGATGTACCGAAAATCGACGACAAGGATCTCGAGCGGCTCGAGGATGCCGCCGTGGAGGAGATCCGCGCCGCACGAGCCGTCTCCTACAGAACGGCCGAGGTGGCCGATTTCGAGCGTCTGGGAGTTCGTTCCAGACGCCTCCCCGAAGGTTTTGCGGGTTCGGTCCGTCTCGTGGAAATCGAGGGGCTCGACCTCAACACCTGCGGCGGCACTCACGTCAGGAACACCGCCGAGATCGGCACCCTGTGCCTTCTCGGGACCGAACCGATGCGCGGCGGAACCCGTCTTTTCTTCGTCGCCGGCGACCGCGTCCGGCGGCGAATTTCGCAACACGAAAAACGCAACCGGCGTCTGCGGTCGTTGCTCGACACCGCCGATGACGAGCTGCCAGACGTCGTCGAGCTGCGGCTGGCACGGGAGAAGGAGCTTGCAAGGGCGACCCGCCTGCTGAGCGACGAGCTGGCCGAAGCTGCGGTGTGTCAGCTCGCGGCAAACACCGAGAATGTGGTCGAGGGTCACTGGCTCAACCGTGACATGGCGTTCCTGCAGCGGGTCGGGCGGCGGCTCGCCGAAGAGTCGCCGGACAAAAGGGCCTTGCTCACATCCGCCTGTGATGGCGATCCGGTTTTCGTGGTGGTTGCCGGCGAGCGATCCGGCGTCGAACCGGCCAAGGTCGGGCCACGGATCGCGGAAATCCTCGGCGGCCGCGGAGGAGGACGCAGCCCGATCTTTCAGGGCAAGGCGGGGTCGCTGGTGCGGCGGGATGAGGCGCTGGCAATGCTCCGCGAAGCCTGACCACTCCCCGCCCACCCGCCCGATGCTGGATGCTCGATCCGCCCACCCACCCACGGAGGAACCGCAGATCACGCAGATGGACGCAGATTCCGCCCGCCCACGCGTCCGTCTCCGTGGCCTTCTCCGTACCCGTTTCCGTCTCCGTGCCAGTGATCGTGCTCGTGCTCGTGCTCGTCATCGTGATCGACAGGAGAAACGCTTGATCTCTGTGTAAGGGAACGTGACAAACAACGGGGACAGGGATCAGCCACAGCCGCGGTGATCAGCGCCAGCAGACAGCGGCAATTTTCAGAGGCAGCAAACAGATACAGCGGCAGCAGTCAGCGACGGGAGACAGAGACAGCGGCAGCAATCAGCGGTAGCCGGCGGTAAGAGAGGCAGAATTCGGCGGCACAGATCAGGGAGGACGGCGGCAGACTCGCCCTTCAATTTGTCATTCTGAACGAGGCCAACGGCCGAGTCGAAGAATCTATGGTTGAGTCCGACGACGAACCCCCGGGCGGATGGGCGGCACTCATAACCTCACAGCCCCACAGCCTCTCATCCCCGAGGGGTGCGCGGCTCCAGCATCCAGCATCCAGCATCGCGACCGGGCGGAAGCCCTACTCGGCCAGCGACGCCAACACCGCCTTGAAGTCGTCCCTCGTGCGAAGCGAATCGAGATCGGTGTCGGTGGCGAGTAGATCGGCGTTGTTGAAACCAAGCGTGATCGCCGTTTCCAGCGCTTGCACAGCCAGCTCGCCGCGACCGAGGCGGG
>CBDTWX010000285.1:0-7393 GCA_965364305.1 uncultured Thermoanaerobaculia bacterium | reverse complement strand
GCCGAAGTCGGGGTGGATGTACGTTCTGGAGAAGCCCGGGACGGGTGGGTGGAGATCGAGATCGTGAGCGTCGCCTATCGCCCCGCGGACTTCGGTGGAGAGGATCGGCGGTCGCTTGGCGTGGTGCTTTCGGAGATCGCCTTCGAGCCCCTCGGTAGAGGATCTTGACGCGCGGAATGGACCCCCCTAGGATGGGTGCGTCCCGCCACGCTGCATCCGCAGTAAGGAGTTTCTTATGAGTCAGAAGGCTGACAAGGTGAAGGCTTTGGAGACCGCCATCGGTCAGATCGAGCGTCAGTTCGGCAAGGGTTCCGTGATGCGTCTCGGGGAGAAACCCGACGTGCGTGTCAATGTCATACCGACCGGGTCGCTCAATCTCGACGCCGCCCTCGGTGTCGGCGGTGTTCCGCGAGGTCGGGTGATCGAGATCTACGGACCCGAATCTTCGGGAAAAACCACGCTCGCTCTGCACATCATCGCCAATGCACAGAAGGCGGGCGGTCTGGTCGCGTTCATCGATGCCGAACATGCCCTCGATCCCGAGTATGCGGGGAATCTCGGCGTCAATCTCGAAGAGCTGCTGATTTCGCAACCGGATTTTGGAGAGCAGGCGTTGGAAATCGCGGAGACCTTGATCCGTTCGGGTTCGGTGGACGCGATCGTGGTGGATTCGGTGGCCGCGCTGGTTCCGCGGTCCGAGCTCGAGGGCGACATGGGTGATGCTCAGATGGGGCTTCAGGCGCGACTCATGTCGCAGGCGCTGAGAAAGTTGGCTGGAATTGTTTCCAAGTCGAACACCAGTCTCATTTTTATCAACCAGGTGCGGGAAAAAATCGGCGTGATGTTCGGCAATCCAGAGACCACCACCGGCGGACGCGCCCTCAAGTTCTATTCCTCGGTGCGGATCGACATCCGCCGCACCAGCGCCATCAAACAGGGCGACAAGGTCGTCGGCAATCGCACCAAGGCCAAGGTGGCGAAGAACAAGGTCGCGGCGCCCTTCAAGGTTGCCGAGTTCGACATCCTCTACGGCGAGGGCATCTCCTTCACCGGTGAGTTGCTCGATCTCGGAGTCGAACACCGGTTGGTGCAGAAGTCCGGTTCCTGGTACTCCTACGGCGAGACCCGTATCGGCCAGGGTCGTGAGGCCGCGCGGCAGTTCCTGAGCGACAACCCCGATATCTCCGACGAGATCGAGGTCAAGGTGCGCGAGGCCTTGGGGTTGCTGCCGAGAGCGGAGCGGGATGCCGTGCCAGGAAAGGCCGACGAAGATGCCGATGCCGAGTAGCTGAGCGCGGACGCGATCGTCGGCCGGGTCCTTGGGAGACCAGCTCACGGTGAGGTTGCAGCGAAAAAGACCGAGTCGGCAGTGGTGGAGCTGCGCAAAGGCGCCCCTCGAGACTGTGGACACGAGGCTGTGTCGAGATACAGCTGTTACAATTCCTCTGGGAGACCGAAATGAGGCTGAGACTCTATAAAATATTATTGACTGTCCTCGGGTCGTTGTGTATGGCGACGCCGTTTGCGTTGGCGCAGGGCGGCGATGCGCCCGAGCCCGACGAAAAGACCATGCGTTTTGTGCAGCGAGCGATCGCATGGTACCCGGACTCGACCTTCCGTCTCGTGGAGAACACTCGGTACCGCACCGCTTCCGGGTCGTATCGGGTGGTGGTCGTCGAGCGCACGTGTGCGAGTCAGTTCCTGACCGGGCAACCGATGGTGGTGGTTGACGAGGTTACCAACTCCGCGTGGCTGGGGAGTGTCGCGGAGCTGCCCTTCCAGGGGGCGGGCGCGGGACCCGATGCACTGCGGACCTTCCTCGAGGGATTTCTTCCCGAGGCGCTCAAAGGGGCGATGAACCTCAAGGTGAGGGTGGTGTGGGATGCGGGTCCCCGTAAACCCGGAGCGGTGATTCCTCTCAACCTCATGATCGACACCGGGTACGGGGAGTACCGTCGGCCGGCCGGCGCCACCAGCGATGGCAAGTTCTTGGTCATGGGCGCCGAAATGTCACTCAACGACGACCCCGTCGCCGTTCGCCGAAGGACGTTGGCAAACAGTGAATCCGTGATTTGGGACTCTCCAGCCGGTGAATCGCCGCCCCTCGAGATCGTCGAGTTTTCAGATCTCGAGTGTCCCGCGTGCAAGGGGAAGTGGCCGATCATCCAGATGGTGTTGGGCAGATTCGCCGGTGCGATCCGGCATGGCATGGTCAGTTTCCCTCTGACCGCGATCCACCCGTGGGCGTTTCGCGCGGCCAGCGCATCGTGGTGCGTGGCTGTGCAGGATCCCGAATCTCTGATCCCGTTCAAGGAGACCTTTTACACTCTGCAACGTGAGATGGAGGTCTCGCTCGTGACCCCGACGTCGGTTGATTTCATCGCGGGAAAGGGGCTCGACGAAGCCGCGTTCAGGGAGTGCTATCTGCGTGAACCGTCAATCGCCGCGGTGCACAAGCAGATCGATCTCGGGCAGGAGATGGGTATTCATTCGACTCCCACGTACTTCGTGAACGGGTGGAAGATCCAGGTTCCGGACGGCTCGTGGTTCCCGGCGATGTTGGAGCGCCTGAAGAGAGGCGAAGAACCTCAATAACATTCAACGGTGAACGTTGGATCTCTTGAGGCCTGGTCTCGTTGGGATTCGTTACCTTGCGGCCCCTCCCGGACAAGGTACCAGCGATAGAACCATCGCCGGAGGGGCCCATGTCTGACACGGATAAAGCAGCTATGAAATATGCAAAGGCCGAGGGTCGCGGCCGGCGCAAGCTGGCTGTTGGATTTGCCCTGCTAGTCGCCGGAGTCTTCCTGGCGTGGCGGCTCGGCCTTTTCGATCTTTTGACGGTTGAAAATATCGATCGACTTGACACCTGGTTCGAAAGTCTCGGCTGGTGGGCGCCTTTGGCGTTTGTCGTGCTGTGGGTCGTGGCGAGTGTTCTCTTCCTGCCGGGTCTTCCGATCACCATCGCGGGCGGACTGGTCTTCGGTGCGGTGTGGGGAACCGTGTGGACGACGGTCGGCGCGAATCTGGGTGCGGTGGCCGCGTTTCTGATCGGCCGTTATGCGGCTCGAGGCATGGTCGAGGGCGTGCTGGAAAAAAACCGTGCCCTCCGAAAAATCGATGAAGGCGTCAAGAACCAGGGCTGGCGAATGTTGTTGATCACCCGCCTCGTGCCCATCTTTCCGTTCAACATCCAAAACTATGTCTATGGGCTCACCGACATCCCACTGAAGACCTATGTGCTGGTCACTTTGCCGTGCATGGTGCCCGCGACGGTCGCCTTCAACTTTGCCGCCGGATCGGTGCGCACCGGGGATTTTACCAAGACCCTGTGGTACCTGGGGATCGCCGCCGTGTCTTTTGTGCTGCTGTCGTTGATCCCGGGGTGGGTGCGAAGGCGTTTTTCCGCAGAGGGGCTCCCTCCGGTCGATTGAGGGTCTCTTCGTTACCGAAATGTAACGGCGCGACGGTTCTCTGGACTTCGTAAGGGCTTGATCGACGTCCTTTCCTCTCTTCACCGCACAGAATCTCTGGATGGATCTCCTGTACTGGCCATACTTCGGATAAGAGTCTCTACAACTTTCGGCACCGCCGACGTCTTGAATCCCGAGCAGATCGCTAGGGAATAGAAATTGCGAGTTCGTGGCGGGATGAAAAGCGTGGTGGTGTGTTCACGGCGCCGAAATGGCAGGATGCGTCGTGATGCGGCGGCACCGACGACCAGGATTCGACTCCTGCGCCGGTCCGAGAGATCCGGCGGATCTTCACATACGAAATCACCATCACTGTATTTGGAAATAGCTGTATAATCTCTTTTTGAGGAGTGATAATGATGACTACTCTCGTTTACGTCATCGCCTACCTCGGCATCGTCTTTTTTCTGATCGCGGTTGCCGCCCGGTTCGTTTTCTGGTCCAGGATGCCAATGCATCTCCGCTGGGAACTCTATCCGGTGGCTCACGAGGGGGCTGGGCGCGCGGCCTACGGCGGCTCCTACCTCGAAGAGAGCGATTGGTGGAAGAAGAAGCGCGAGGTTTCCCTGATGGGCGAGCTCAAGGTGATGGTGCCGGAGATCCTCTTTCTGGTCGCCCTCCGCGAGCACAACAGCAAGCTGTGGACGCGCTCGTTTCCGTTCCACTTCGGGCTCTATCTTGTCGCTGCGACAACAGTTCTGCTGGTGATTGGAGGGGTTGCCGGCGCCTTTCTGCCGGCGGGTGTGGCCGCGCCGCTCAACACCGTGATCTCTTACCTGGCCCCATGGCTCGGGGGAGCAGGGTTGGTGCTCGGCATCGTCGGAGCGATCGGGCTCTTTTTGCGTCGCCGGAGTCGCGACCTCAGGGATTACACGGCCCCTGCCGATCTCTTCAATCTGGTTTTCTTCATCGTTGCCTTCGGCGTCGCGCTGGCGACCTTTGTCGGCTACGACCGCGACTTTTCGCTGGTTTCCGCATTTGTCGCCAACCTCGCGACCTTCAATCTTGTTTCTTTGGGAAGCGGCACCGGTGTGCTCTTGCTCATGCTGTCCGTGGTGCTGTTGTCGCTGCTCACGGCCTACATCCCCACCACTCACATGTCACACTTCGTCGGAAAGTACTTCGCCTACCATGCGATCCGCTGGAAAGATGACCCCAACCTGCCCGGCGGCAAGGAGGAAAAGGTGATCGAAGAGCTGCTCCAGCGGCCGATCTCCTGGTCCGCCGAGCACATCAAGGGTGACGGAAAGAAGACCTGGCTCGAAGCCGCCACTGAGGAGCCGGAGGTAAAGAGCAAATGAAGCAACCTGAAAGCCTCAGAGACATTGCCAAGAACCCCGGCCAGCCGCTGGCCCACATCAACCCGCTCGAGCAGATTCCACTGCCGCCTCCGTTCGACAAGCTGGAAGAGGAACCGCCGTTTGCCCAACTGACCGATGAGGCGCGCGAAAAGTACGTCGTTCTCGACGACACCATCGCCGTCAATATCCCCAAACCCCAGTCGAAGGAGGAGGAGGATCGCCTCGTCGACGGTTTCTTGCGGGGCCTCGAGAGGTGCATGAGCACCGAGGACAACTGGGCCTTCCTGCAGCCCTTCGAGATGTCGATGGAGCACTGCGCCCACTGCCAGACCTGCTCCGATGCCTGCCCGATCTACGAGGAGAGCGGAGAGAATGAGCTCTATCGACCGATCTACCGCTCCGAGATTCTGCGCCGGATCTACTTCAAGTACGTCAAGAAGGAGTCGCCGAAGATCCACGGCGACATCGACCTCAACTGGGAGGTGGTGGCCCGGCTGATCGAGCTCTCCTATCGCTGCAATCTGTGCCGGCGCTGCGCCCAGACCTGCCCGATCGGGGTCGATAACGCTCTGCTCTCTCGCGAGATTCGCAAGATCGCATCGATGGAGATGGGAATCGTCCCCAAGGAACTCCACACCGACGGATCGGTCCTGCAGCTCGAGGTCGGTTCCTCCACCGGCATGACGCCGATGATCGTCAAGGACAACATCGAGTTCATCGACGAGGACACGGCCGAGCGGACTGGGATCGAGATCGAGACCCCATGGGACAAGGAGGGCGCCGACATCCTCCTCATCCACAACGCCGGCGAGATCATGGCGTGGCCAGAAAACCCCGGTGCCTTCGCCACCGTCTTCGAGGCCGCAGGTCTTTCCTGGACGATGTCGTCGGAGGCCGTTGCCTACGACGGCATCAACTACGGCGTGTGGTACGACGATGTCCAGTTCGCCCGCGTTGCGGTCAAGCACGCGGCCGCGGCCAAGAAGCTCGGGGTCAAGAAGATCGTTCTCGGCGAGTGTGGTCACGCCCACAAGGCGCTCACCGTGATCGCCGATAAGGTGCTCACCGGCGACCTCAACATCCCGCGCGAGAGCTCGATGGTGACCCTGCGCGACATCATCCGCTCGGGCAAGCTCAAGCTCGACCCGAGCCGCAACGACTTTCCCGTCACCCTGCATGACCCGTGCAACCTGGTCAGGCTGATGGGCATTGTCTCGCCGCAACGCGAGATCATCGACGCCGTGGTTCCAAAAGAGCGGTTCCGCGAGATGGCGCCGCACGGGGTGGAGAACTACTGCTGTGGCGGCGGTTCGGGTTTCGCCATCATGTCCGGCCACAACTTCTCCGACTGGCGCCACCACATGACGGGCCGAAAGAAGTTCCGCCAGATCCTCGACGCCTTCCAGGATGAGGAGATGACCAAGGACAACCCCAAGTACCTGTGCGCCCCGTGCTCCAACTGCAAGGGCCAGATCCGCGATATCATCTCCTACTACGACGCCTGGGAGAAGGCCGGTATCTACTACGGCGGCCTCGTCGAGCTGATCGTCAACGCGATGGTCGACACCGAACCTGGCTTCATCGATTGGGAGTGGCACTAGATTAGAATTCGGAATTCGGAATTCGGAATTCGGAGTTCGGAGTTCGGAGTTTCGCCCGCCCTCCCCCGGCTTGAAAGAGCTGGCGGAGGGTGGTTTTTTAGTGGTCTTCACAGCCGGTCGTGGTGTTCGCCGAAAAGGGGGTGGCGTCGTGGAGATTCGAGAGCTGGTATCCCAGATCGAGGAACGGGCCATCGTCGCACTCGACGAAGATGTGCTCGACAAGCTCCTCGAGGCGGCCGAGGTCATCCGTGCAGACCACACGGGTATCGCCGGAAGGATTCGAATCCTCCGCATCGGCGACTGCTTCGCAATCCAAGAGCAGACTCCGGACGGCGAGATCCTTGTCCGGAGAATGAACTCTCGCGAGGCCGCCGAGCGTTTTCTCGATGACCGCCTGAGAGATTACGATCGCATGTGGAACGGGTGCGGCTGCAAGATCGACTACCAGAACTGAGAGAATCTCTTACTCGGCTGGCCCCCACTCCTTCAAGACGCAGCCGACCAGTTCTGGACCTGGTTTCAGGACCGAGTCTCCCGGTAGCCGGAGACACGCTCCTTGGCCAGCTGCTCGTGATGCGCGGAGCCCTCGCGGATGAGGGCTACGCCGCAGTCCTCGCACCGCTCCTTGAGGCATGGCACTCCCTGGTGGTGGGCGTAGGACCGCCCGCACTTGGGGCAGACGCACGATCCGCCGGCGCCCATGCCGCCGCCACCCTGTCCACCGCCTCCGCCGATCCCTCCTCGTCGGTTGCCCGGCCGAGCTCCGAACCCCTGGCCCCGTCCCTGTCCGCTGCCTCTTCCTCGGCATTTCATTTCGTCCTCCTCGTCGGGCGTTGTCCGTCCCGCATCTCATTCGTTGAGGGCGTGAGTGCCACATACGTGCGAGCCGTGGTGGTTTCCGCAGTCCTGGAAGCCGTGGTCGTGGCACACCTCGCCGGAGGTCGAGAGCGTGCCGTCAAGGTACGCACGCACCATCGTCTCGGGATCGTCGCCTTCCGCTCCGAGCACCACTTCGATG
>CBDTWX010000284.1:0-7416 GCA_965364305.1 uncultured Thermoanaerobaculia bacterium | reverse complement strand
CCGCCGCGTCGACGTGCGAGAGGTCGGTGACGTCGTAGTCACCGGCGGTGACCAGCCGCAGGTTTTCTCCGGAGCGCGCGACCAGATAAAGATGCCGCCAACCGTCGCGCTCGGACAGCCAGGTGAACCAGCGTACGCCGTCGAGCCATTGCGGGTCGTCGTGCATGTCGATCCAGGCCTCATCCCGGTCCGTGAAGACGGTGCTCAGACGACCGGTCGAGATCTCCCCGAGCATGACCTCGGCGGTGTTCTGCAAACGGTCGAGCCGCACCAGCCAGATCTCGACCGGGCTGTCTGCCCAGCCCATCATCGGGATGTAGTAGGTGCGGGGGTTGCCCTCGGGTTCGAACCAGATGGTCTCGCCACCCTCGGCAGGGATGACCCCGACGCGGCATGCCGAGTTGGTGGTGCCCACCTTGGGGTAGGGCAGGGGCGTCAGCTCAGGATAGGTAGTGTCGGTGTTGTTGATCAGGTTGAAGATCCCGACGCCCTCGGAGTCGAACTGCCAGTAGGCGATGTGGCGGCTGTCGGGACTCCAGCGGAAGCCGTCACGAACTCCGAACTCCTCCTCGTAGACCCAGTCCGAGGTCCCGTTGATGATGTGCTCGTCCGGATCGTCGGTCAGCCGGGTCACCGCGAGGTTGCCGAGGTTTTGGATATAGAGGTCCTTGTCGTCGAAATCGACCCAGGCGACCCGCTCTCCGTCGGGCGACAGCTTGGCGAACATCATCGTCGAAGGTGTGGTGTCACCGCCGAGCTGTTGCAGCTTGCCGCTTGCGCGGTGGAGCAGCCAGTAATCGCCTCGGGTGTTGCGTCGCCACACCTTCGTGGTATTGGTGAAGACCAGCAACTGTGTTCCGTCGCTCGACCACTGGTAGTCGTCGATGGACAGAGGTTCTTCACCCTCCCGGGGAACCAGTGCGGCGGCCGGCACGATCACCACGCGCTCACCGGTCTCCGGGTGATAGCGAACGATGTCCTTGGCCTGGTCGAAGTCGGGTGACGGTTCCAGGGTTGTGTAGCCCGAACCGTCCTCGAGCCAGCGCGCCGGTCCGTACCGTTCGGTGCGGAACTCCCGGTCCTCGAAGATCCGTTCGAGGGTCAGCCGCGAGGAGTCTTCGACCTCCTCAGCGACGATACCGGTCGCCGTCGCAAGCAACAGAACGAAGAGTGTCGGCAGGAATCGAATGCGATGGATCGGCGGCTTCAAAAGCTCCAGCATGTGTCCCTCGTCTCGCGGCGTCTGGGTCACCTCCGTTTTTTCGAAACGGCGATGTCGCTGCATGATCGCATGAACGGCGGAAGAAGCGGCGACGTGTGCGGGTTATAAGCGTCGGAACGCACGGAGGAGAATCCCATGAATATTCGATCGACAGTGCTTGTCCTCGCCATCACGGTCTTGTGCATGCCCGCCGGGGCTCAACAGGACTTTTCGTCAGTCGAGATCGTCACGACCAAGGTCGGTGACGGCGTTTACATGCTCGAGGGATCCGGTGGCAACATCGGGGTTTCGGTGGGTGAGGATGGCGTCTTTCTTATCGACGACCAGTACGCACCTTTGACAGACAAGATATTGGCTGCGGTCAAGGCAATTGACGATGGCCCCATTCGGTTTGTGCTCAACACCCACTGGCACGGCGATCACACCGGCGGCAACGAAAATCTCGGCGGGATGGGAGCTCTGGTCGTTGCCCACGACAACGCCCGCAGGCAGATGACCGTCGGTCAGTTCTTCGAGCTCTGGGATCGCAAGGTGGAGCCGTCGCCGGACGGTGCATTGCCGGTCGTGACCTTTTCGGATGCGGTCACCTTCCACCTCAACAAAGATGTCCTCCACGCCTTCCACGTCGAGCACGCCCACACCGACGGCGACTCGATGGTACATTTCGAGAAGGCCAACGTGCTCCACATGGGCGATGTCCTGTTCAACGGCACGTTTCCATTCGTCGATGTCTACTCCGGAGGTTCGCTCGCCGGTCTGATCGGCGCGTGTCAGAGGGCACTCGAGCTGGTGGACGATGACACGGCGATCATTCCCGGCCATGGACCCCTCGCCAATCGCGGTGACCTCCTGGCCTACCGCGACATGCTCCAGAAGGCCCACGACGCGGTGGCCCCGATGGTGCGTCGAGGAATGAGCTTGGAGGAGATCCAGAAGGCCGAACCGCTGGCGCCTCTGGTCGAGGAGTGGGGTGGAGGTTTTATCGACGCCGAGGCGTTTGTCGGCCTGATCGTCAAAGGAATGGAACGTCAGCGACACTGACGGAGACACCAACTTTCGGATGTCGGAGTAAACTGAAAACTCCTTCATCTCAAAGCCGGCAGGTGGTGACCTGGGTTATGCTCCGGGGTGAGGGCCGACCTCAGAAAATCCCCGGGGGGCATCATGTTTGGTCATTGCCGCACTCTTTCCCGACAACCCATATGCTTCGTGCTCGTGCTCGTGCTCGTGGGCGGTCCTGTTTCTGCCGTCGTCGACGCGGGTGACCGCCCCCTGACCTTCACCGACCTCATGAAGCTCCGGCAGATCCAGGCTGCTGTCATTTCGAAGGACGGTGCATGGGTCGCCTATGGCCTTGTGCCCGACCGCGGTGATGGCGAGACCGTCGTGCGGTCGACTGCGGGTGACACCGAGTACCTCATCGAACGTGGTAGTGATCCCGAGTTCTCAGCGGATGGTCGGTGGGTCGCAGCAACGATCGAGCCGACCTTGGAGGAGCGGGAAAAAGCCAACGACAAGAAATCCAAAAACGAGAATGGCAACGATGATGACAAGCCGAAGAAGGGGCTGTCCATTCTCGACCTGAAGACCGGCGCCGAAGAACGCATCGAAAATGTGGAAGCCTCTGCCTTCTCGGAGGATGGTCGGTGGCTGGCCTACCAGCACACCCAGGAGAAGAAGACGCCGAGGGAGGATGCGGAGGAGACGACAGAGGAGAGCGGACCGCCCGAGGGTGAGCAACCCGAAGAGAAGAAGAGGGACGAGAAGCTCGGATCCACCGTCAAGCTGCGACATCTGGCGAGTGGCCGCGAGATGACGGTCGAGCACGTCACCGACTTCGTCTTTTCAGAGCACGTTCCCGTGATGGCGTACGCGGTGTCGGCCCCGGGCGGTGAGGGGAATGGCGCCTTTGCCTATGATCTTCGCACTGACGAGGCCGCCCAGGTCACGTTCCATACGGTTGAAAAGGGACGCTACACTCACCTCTCATGGTCGCGCGAGGCGACCCGGCTGGCGTTTGTAGCTGCTGTCCTTGACGACGACGGCGAGCCCGGGGATGCCGAGATCTGGGTGTGGCGCGGCGCCGGCGAGGCAGAGCTGGCGGTGTCTCGCAAAGACGCCCCGGACGGCTACACCGTTCCCTCGAAGAACGAGCTCCGCTGGAGTCGCGACGGCGGCCGTCTATTCTTTGGCTTCAAACCGATCGACGAGGGCAAAGAAAAGGACACCGGCGAGGATGACGAGGACCCACCGTTCGACCCTTACGATTTCGAAACGCTGCTCGACAAGCGCGAGGTCGACGTGTGGCACTGGAACGACCCGCTGATCATCCCCAACCAGAAGGACCGATGGGAGGAGCAGGAGAAGGATCGCGTCTACCGCGCAGTCGTTCACCTCGACAGCGGCAGGGTCGTGCCGCTCGCCGACCCCGAGATGCCCGATGTCCGAACATCCGAAAACTCCATCACCTTGCTCGGTCGCTCCGATGTGCCCTATCTCCGGGAGATCACATGGGACGGGCGATTTGCAGATCTTTATGTGGTCGATCTTCAGACCGGCGACCGGCATCTCGTTGCGAAACGGCTCCCCGCAGGCCGCTCCCGCAGTGGGTCTCTGTCGCCCGATGGGCGCTGGGTGACTTTTTATGACGCGGGTGATTGGCACCTCTATGACGCGGTCGAGCAGAAGCTTTCAAACCTGACTGCAGACCTCGGTGTGGTTTTCGCCAACGAGGATCACGACTACCCGAGCGATCCGCCGGGCTACGGCCAGTCGGAGTGGTTTGCCGACTCGAGCTCGGTCCTGATCTACGACAAGTACGACATCTGGCAGGTCTTTACCGACGACCGTGAACCGAAGATGCTCACCGCCGGACAGGGGCGGGAGCGTCAGCTCGTCTTCCGGGTGATCGATCTCGATCCCGAGGAGGATACGATCGCGGCAAACGCTCCGCTCCTCCTCTCCGGCTACGACGACCGGGCGAAGCACGACGCCTTCTATGTCGCGGACCCCGAAAGCGGTCTGCGCCTCCTCTACGGCACCAAGCGACACAAGCTCGAGTTCCTCGCCGTGGCTGAAGATGCCGACCGGATCCTCTTCACCCGCGAGCGCTTTGACGAGTTCCCCGATCTGTGGACCTCGGATGTCACGCTGCAGGACCCGAGGCAGCTTTCCGACGCCAACCCCGAGATCAACGACTTCGCGTGGGGATCGGCCGAGCTCGTCGAGTGGTCGAGTCTCGACGGTACCCCGCTTCAGGGAGTGCTGATCAAACCCGGCAACTACCAGCCCGGAAAACGATATCCGGTGCTCGTCTACTTCTACCGGTTTTTCTCGCAACGACTGAACGAGTTCAACCAGCCGGTGGTCAACCACCGGCCGAGCTTCCCGGTCTACGCCTCGCACGGCTACGCGGTCTTTCTGCCCGACATTCGCTTCGAGATCGGCCGGCCCGGGTTCTCGGCCACCAAGTGCCTGGTGCCCGGCATCCAGAAGCTGATCGACATGGGAGTGGCCGACCCCGAGGCGATCGGCCTTCACGGCCACTCGTGGAGCGGCTATCAGGCCGCCTTCGTCATCACCCAGACCGACATCTTTGCGGCCGCGGTTGCCGGCGCCCCGGTGTCGAACATGACGAGCGCCTACTCGGGCATTCGCTGGGGCACCGGTCTGGCGCGCCAGTTCCAGTACGAGAAATCGCAGAGCCGGATCGGTGGCAGCCTGTGGGAGTACCCCGAGCGCTACATCGAAAACTCGCCGGTCTTTTATGCCGATCGGATCAACACGCCCCTGTTGATCCAGTTCGGTGACGAGGACGGAGCGGTGCCCTGGTACCAGGGCATCGAGCTCTATCTGGCCTGCCGGCGGCTCGACAAGAACTGCATCTTCCTCCAGTACCGCGGCGAGCCCCACCACCTCAAGAAGTATCCGAACAAGCTCGACTACTCGATCAAGATGAAACAGTTCTTCGACCATCACCTCAAGGGCGACGCAGCTCCGAAGTGGATGACCGAAGGCGTGCCCTACCGAGGTGAATGACTGTTTCTTCCCGAGCCCGAGCCCGGTACCGTTACCGACCTCGCGAGTCTCTGAGTAGAGCGAATCGAATATCCCGGCTTACATCGCGATGACGACAACGCCGATAACGGCAACGGGCTCGAGATCGAACGGATACACGTTGTCGCCGAGTGAGTTGATGAGGAACAGCCCGGCACGTCCCAGCGGTCCTCGTCAGATCTCGCCAGGGGCAGCGACCAGCGGCAGGAAACAGCGACAGAGAGCAGCGGCAGTATTCAGCGACAGACAGCAGCGACAGTGGGCAGCGGCAGGCAACAGCGCCACGCTACAGCGCCAGTGATCAGCGGCAAAGAACGGCGGCAGCGGCTGGTGGGGAAGGCGGCATGGTCACCTCCGGGTCGTTTCGGAACGGCGGATGGTCGTTGGGGAGCTTTTTGTCAAGGGCAGCCAACCGCCCAACCTCCCTTGGAAGAAAGCTCCCCAGCGACTGAGGGATGAGCATGAACGACCCGGAGGTGACCATGCTCGACGCTCTCCCCAACAGCAACCTGACCGCCTACCGTAAGGCAATCGAAGCAGCGGGAACCGCAATCGATCTCGTCCGACGGGTGCCGGCTCCGTTGAAGAGCCTGGCCGATCAGGTCATCCGTTCGGCGGCTTCGGTAGCCGCAAACCTTGCGGAGGGCCATGGACGAATCGGAAGAGACCGCACCCATCACTGGCGCATTGCCTATGCTTCGGCAAAGGAAGTGGACTGCCACCTCAGGCTTCTCTGCGTTTCAGGCGCCGTGCATCGCGGAAAGGCAATGACCGCCTTGCAACTCTTCGACGAAGTCCGCGCAATGATCTGGCGGCTGCTCCACCCTCAAAAATGATCCCTGGAAATATCTGCGTCTATCTGCGTCATCTGCGGTTTCTCCGGAGGTCCAGCATCCAGCATCCAGTATCGGGCGACTGGACGGAGGCATTGCCTCCTACCGGGTGAGCTCCACAACCATCGGTTCGAGGCGAGGCATCAACGACTCGGCCAGCAACCGGTGTCCTTCGGCGGTCGGGTGGAGCCCGTCGGGCTGCATCATCGTGGGGTCCATCCCGACCTCGCGGACAAAACCGGGAACCAGCAGTATCTCTTCCTCGCGGGCGATGCGCTCGTACATCTCGGCAAAACGGCCGCCGTAGTCCGGGCCGTAGTTGGTCGGCAGATCCATCCCCAACAGCACGACTCGGGCTCCGGATTCTCGGCCACGGCGAACGATGCGCCGGAGATTGTCCTCGATGTTTTCGAGCGGTTGACCGCGGAGCGCATCGTTGCCGCCGAGCTCCACCACCAGAATCTCCGGCTGCTGTCGGAGGACCCAATCGACGCGGGAGAGCCCACCGGCGGAGGTGTCGCCGCTGACCCCGGCGTTGACCACATCGACCTCGTGTCCGCGCTGACGAAGAAGCTCCTGAAGGACAGCCGGGAAAGCGTCGGCCTCGGCGAGGCCAAGACCGGCGCTCAGGCTGTCGCCGAGAACGACCACGCGGATCGCCGCGGGCGAAGGATCCGGCGTCCGTCCCTGCGGGGCTGCGGTTTCGACGATTTCGGGCCCTCCGCAGGCGCCGACGGACAGTATCACGGCAACCAGCGCTCTTCGGAGGTCCCATCTGATCGCGAAACGTGGAATGATGCTTTTCATAATCAGATTCTAACGGGTGATCGACGGGAGCATCCACTTGAACGAATCGACCACGAGCGACACGGTGCTGAGCCTCAGCGGCGTCGGCCGAAGCCTTCCCTCAGGCGGGCGGATGCTGAAGATCCTGGACGGTATCGATCTCGATGTGCGGCGGGGAGAGTTCCTGGCAGTGCTCGGACCGTCGGGGAGCGGCAAGTCGACCCTGTTGGCGTTGATGGCCGGGCTCGACCGGCCGAGCACCGGCGAGATCGTCTTCGACGGTGAATCCATCAACCGGCTGTCGGAGGCCCGGCTGGCCCTCCTCCGCCGGCACAAGATCGGTTTCGTATTCCAGTCATTCCAGCTGTTGGGCAACCTCACCGCGCGCGAAAATGTTCTGTTGCCGATGGAGCTCCTCGGTTGGCGGGAGGCGTCGCAACGCGCCGCCGAGCTCCTCAATGCGGGCGGTCTCGCCGAACGAGGCCACCACTATCCGTCTCAGCTCTCGGGTGGTGAACA
>CBDTWX010000283.1:0-7418 GCA_965364305.1 uncultured Thermoanaerobaculia bacterium | reverse complement strand
GGACCCGCCGCTGCCGACCTGAGTGGTCGATGCGCTGGCGCCCGTCAATCCAACCGACTCTGATTCCATCCCTGCGGCCAAAGCCAGGCGGGTAGTCCGCTCCTCAAACTCGTCCAATCGACCCTGGACCTCGGCGATTGTCTTCTCGAGTTCCTGGTTGACCTTGCTGAGCTCGGAGTTCTCGGACTTCAACCGCTGAACCTCGACCCGCCGGTTGACCGCGTTGCCGGTATAGGCGATCGCGATGACCGAGAGAATCAGAGCCACCACCGCAGCGCTCACGACACCCACCAGGGTCCTGGTGGAGAATGAGAACTTGAGAAACCGCGCCTTACTATGGGGCACGATGATGATTGTGTTTAACCGTTGCGGCATGCCCCTCCTCCCTCAACGAGACACGGACCCGCACCCTCGCACCGCCGGCGCCAGACGATTGTGCCATCCGCACCACGGGGTGTCAAATCTGCGCGACGGGTGTCAAAGCTCCGATCTGACGTCGTCACTTTGGGCGTTCTCCGGATCCTCTGAATTGCTCTCCAGCGCCTTTTCGCCCCCCTTCGAGGCGGAACGCATCATTACTACCATATCATCAAGCCGTTTCTGACACACTCCCAAGAGGCTGCCATCGGTCCAACCATCATCTTCATCCCAGGTTCCGGCTGGCGTTCCGGACAGCAACTCGATTCCGTCCTCGATGGTATCAACCGCCCAAATATGGAATCGTCGCTCCTTGACGGCTTCCACAACATCCTTCGACAGATGGAGGTCCCCAGCGTTGGCGAGAGGGATCATCACACCCTGGTCGCCGGTCAGCTCACCCTCGCAACAGACTCGAAAAAACCCTTCGATTTTCTCATTGACACCGCCGATAGCCTGGACATTTCCGTACTGGTCGACAGATCCGGTGACAGCGATCGACTGCTTCAGCGGAACCCCCGAGATGGCTGAGAGAATCGCGTAGACCTCAGTCGATGACGCCGAGTCGCCGTCGATGCCTCCGTAGGACTGCTCGAAGGTCACCGAACAACTCATTGTCAACGGCGTCTTGCGCGCGAAGGTCCCGCGAAGAAAGCCGGTGAGGATGCTCACCCCCTTGTCGTAGCTCGGGCCGGACAACCCGGCCTGGCGTTCGACATTGATCACACCTTCACGACCAAGCCCCACCCGAGCCGTGATTCGCGACGGTTTTCCAAAACGGTGGTGGCCGAGGTCGTAGACCGCGAGCCCGTTGACCTGACCAACCACCACGTCGCTCGTCTCGACCCTGACGATTCCCTCGTTGATCAGATCGTGGGAACGGTCCTCGCTCAGCGAGTGACGTCTGCGCCGCGCCGCACGCGCCGCCGCCACGTGCTCGCCCGAGATCAATTTCGCATCGACCAGTCCCGCCCGGTAGGAAGACTCTCGAAGGAGATCCGCGAGATCGGAAAACCTGCTCGAGAACCTCCGTCGCCACCCGCCGATTCTCACCGCCTCCTCGAGCATCGACGCCATCCCCTCGCGATCGAGCTCGCGCAGCCCCTCCTCCAGGGTGACTTTCCGCAGGACCGACAGCACGTCTCTGGCGTGAGATCGCGTCGCCAGGAGTACGTTGTCGAAATCCGCAAGAACCTTGAAGATCTTCGAGAAATCCGGGTCGTGCCGGAAGAGGAGGTCATAGATGGCTCGGCTGCCGATGATCACCACTTTGACCTTGATCGGAACCGGTTCGGGTTTGAGTACGGCTGCACCGAGCACCAGACTCTCGATCGACTGGATCTGCACACGGCGGTACTTCAGGGCACGCTTGAGCCCGGGCCAAACCCTTGGTTCCATCAGCACGTCATCGGCGTTGAGCACCAGGAATCCACCATTGGCCCGCAACAGGGAACCTGCTCGAATCCGCATGAACGAGGTCGTCGACTCTCCCGACGGCGTCATGATTCGTTCGACGGTTCCGAAAACGTTGGTGTAGGTCGGCTCCGTTTCCATCACCACCGGTCGACCGCTCACATCGGTGTTGTCGACCACGAGGTTGACCCGCCACCGCAGGTACTTGTCTCGTTCAGGCGGAACCTCGTCCTCGTCGAGCATGAACAGGCCGAGGTTTTCGGAGAGATCCCTGGCCACCTCGTCGAGATATCGGTCCGCTCGTCGGTCTTGGACCGCTTTTCGAATCCGATCGACCGCCGTATCGAAAGCGGGCTGGAGCAGCTTCTTGCGAACATCCTCGACACGCTGCTGAACCTGACGCCGAATCTCGGCCACCTCTTGGAAAACGTCGCGAAACTTCTCCGTCAGCATGCCGTGGGCCTCACGGAGTCGGTCGGCTTCTTCGGAAGTGATCGTCCCGGCTTCCATCATCTCGCCAAGCTTCTCCAAAGGAGTCGGTTGCTCGTTCACCACCGGCAGTATCTCGGGACGGGTCACCATCCCCGCCTGCACCTGAACCAAAATAAAGCCAGCCTCGGTCACCTCTTTTTCAAAGGCCTCGATGAGTCCGCGCTCGCTGCGCTGCAGAGGCTCCACGGCCCGCTCGATTCGCGAGCGCAATTCTCGGTCATTGAGAATCGCGGGCAGGTTTTCAGAAAGCTCTTCGACGAGATCGTTCATTCCTTCCTTGAGGCGGTTGCCGGCACCAGCTTCGAGGAATACCGCGCACGGTTCCTCCGGCTTCCGAAAATTGAAGACGAAACAGATGTCGTCGGGTCTCTCGTCGGCTTCGGCGAGCCGTTCGACGAAGCTCTTGATGGTGGTGAGTCGGCCTGTTCCCGACATGCCGCTGACGAAAACGTTGTAGCCGATACCGCGCATCGCGAGCCCGAATGCGATCGCTTCTACCGCGCGATCCTGGGCGACGATGGTTGACGCCGGATTGACGGCGGTCGAATCTCGCTGCGGAAGCCAGCCTCTCGGGCATCGCCACACCAACTCCTTGGCTGGAATTTTCCGGATCATCAATCCTCCCTCATCGACAGAAGTGCGGGCAACAGGGTTATACCGAGCAGGGCCGTCGACAGCGCTCCTAGGATCGCCGCTGCGCCCACCGAACGCAACCCCGGGTAGTGCGATAGGATCAGCGAACCGAACCCGACCATGGTGGTCAGCGCGGCCACGGCGATCGCCTTGGCGGTCTCGGCCAGCGCCTCGGGAACTCCTCCAGACTCGTACCATCGATGGAGCAGGTGGACTCCGTAGTCGACCCCAATCCCGACGATCATCGTCAGGACAAAGATGTTGAAGAAATTGAGCCTTTGGCCAAGCAATGCCATCGCGCCGAGCATCCAGATCATGCCGACGAACAGAGGCAGCAACGCCAGCAACGCCTTCACGGGCCCACCGAGATCAAACCACATCAGGATGAACACGACAATCATGCCGAGGATCGAAGCCTTGATGGCATCGTCCCACACGATCCTGCGAAGCTCGGCCGAGATCACGTTGGGCCCCGCGAGAACCGCTCCTGGATGCTCGGCTATCAAACCTTCGAGCGCCGGCGAGGCACCCCGCCGCCACTGGCCGACTGGAGAATAGAGGTATATTGCGGCCGAGACCTCTCCCGCCTCGGTGGCCATGTAGCGGTCGAGCACCCGTGCCAAGGGGGTTTCTTCAAGATCGGCGAGCGTCAGCACTTCCCGCCGCGCGAGCGCCGCCTCGAGGTGGGTGATGCCCTCGTCAAACGCAGCCGGGTTGAGCCCTTGCTCACGCAGCGCACGTTCCAAGCGGAGACGCATTCCAGCCTGAAGAGGTGCCGTCTCCTCGAGCATGGCGATGACCTCCCGCTGAGCCTCGAGCGACGGGACCACGCCGGCGATCGTGTCGATCCCGACCAGGTTCTCACCATCCACCAGCCCCTCGAGCGCTGGCATGATCGATCGACACTTGGCGAGCACATCGGCTTCATCGACGCCGTCGAAACGGAGGATCATCGGCGAAAAACGGAGGTCGAAGGCGTCCATGATCTCCTGGCGGAGCTGAATCGCCCGGTTGTCCCCCGAACGCATATTGCGAAAGTCATCGTCCCACTCCAGATTTCGCATCCCGAAACCGAGGATGACCGTCACGAATCCTGCGATGGTGATAGTCATCCAGGGTCGTTTCAAGCTCTGACGGCACAAGATATCCGAGCCGAAAGAACGTAGGATGAGAGGTCGATCCCCACTTCGGCGCCGATCGACCAGACTGAGCAGAGCCGGCAGCAGAAGGTACACGGTGACGACCAGGATCAGAATCCCGGTGCCGGTCAGCAAACCGAGCTCCCACAGACCGGCAAAGTCGGTAGCCAAGAAGGAGTAGAACGTGGCCGCGGTCGTGACCGCGCCCAGCAGGACTCCAACCCCGGTGTGGCGCCCCATGGCATCCACCGCATCCTGGTGCGTCGCGCCGGCCTGAAGTTCCTCGACATAGCGCGCGTACAAGACGATCACGAAGTCGATTCCAAGACCGATGACAAGCCCGCCAAAAGCCGAAGTGAGGGAGTTGATACGACCCAGAGCGACAGCGCCGAATGCAAAGGTCAGCGCGATCCCTGTCACGAGAGGGAAAAACGCGAAGACGAGTGCGGCTCGTCTCCTGAACGCAAGCAGGAAGAGGATCATGACTCCGGCCAACGATGACACCAAACCGACGATCATGTCGGAGCTGATCAACCTGGCGTCGTCGAGTGCCACGAGGTATCCACCGGTGAACTCCACGAGTGGTGGCCCACCAACCCCGATTTCGATTTTCCAGGCGTCAGCGAGCTCCGCCATTCTCTGCTCGAGGCCCACCACCAGCTCGCGATCGAAGCTCAGGTCCTGTGCCGGCCCCACGGGTTTAGCCATCATGAGGAGGTACCGTCGACCATCATCGATCAGACACCCCGTCTCGGGGTCCACCCGCACTCCAACGCCGCCAAGCTTCACCTTGGCCAGGATTCGCGGCAACAGCCCCATGGGATCGAGCCGAATCAACTCCTTGGTAACCAGGCTTTGCGGTGTCATCAACTGAGATCGAATCCTCGCCGCAGTTTCGAAAAGACCTTCGTCATCCAAACCGGCGAGAAATCCGCTCAATTCTGAGGGATCGAGGAAGAGCAGGGATCGATCGAGCAAGGGCATCGCGGCTTCTGCGGTGCTTTCGACCCGAAACTCCACCCAGTCCATCAGCTCCCAGGAGCGCAACGACTCGGCGACCAGTTCGGCGTATTCCAGAGTGCTTTCGATCGGCGTGTCGGCGTCGAGGTGGATAACCACCAACAGGGTGTCCACCGATCCGAACCGCTCGACTGTTGTTCTGAATCCCTCGACCACGGGGTTGTCTCTGGGCACCAGCGACAAGATGTCGGTCTCGATTTCGACCCTCGAGGCCAGTAGACCCGCAACCAGCCAGGCGACGGCGGCCAATATCACCACCAACTTCGGATGGCGCCGGCCGAATCGAACCAGGTGAAGAGGCAGCTGCCGGGGCAGCAACCCTTGGCTCACGTCGTGTCCTCCGTAAGAACACCTCTGTTCTGCCAAAAGTAAACCACCATCGAGGCAACGGTCAGCGTCACGGTAATCCAGAGGGCGATCAGCGCAATGATCTGCCAGCGGTCCGAATTGAGGCTGAAAATGAGGATTGACACCGTGATGATCTGACTGGTCGTCTTGGCCTTGCCAAGCCAGTTCGCCGAGATCGCGACATTACGTTCGAGCGCGATCATGCGCAGCGCGGTCACTGCGAACTCCCGTCCCACGATCAGGGTCACCATCCAGGCCGCCACCTGTTGCAGTTCGACCAGAGAAATGAACGCTGCGCTCATGAGAAGCTTGTCGGCGATCGGATCGAGCATCGCTCCCGTCGTCGTGACGGTCCTGGTTCGGCGGGCTATAATTCCATCAAGGGCATCGGTCAGGGCGGCCAGCAAAAAGATCCCCAGACCCCAATACTCTTTATCGGGCACCTCAGTCAGCAGCACGACCACCAGGAGCGGTACGAGGAAGATGCGAAACACGGTCAACATGTTTGGAATGTTCCACACCTTTGGCCTCCGATCAGTCCGTTCCGTCTCGCGAGATCCGAGTCGGGACACCCGTTGTTGTTCCACCATAACACTTCCGATATGCAGGGAATCTGACCGGCTCCAGAGGGTTTCGTCGTCGGATCAATCGTCACCATGAGGGTGACCTCGCACTGCGCCAATCACCCATCGAAGGACGCGGGCTCTCGTTGTTCGACGTGCCGAAAATGGCTGTGCGACCAGTGCCTGAAACGCTACGGACCACGAGTCTACTGCGGCCGAAGATGCCAGCTCGTGGGGTCCCTCAAGTCGATTCCCGGAACAACCCTCGCAGCGCTGACGCGGCCGGTACACGCGGCGTGGGCGATCGGGGTGACAGCCGGCGCCTCGGCTATTCTCCTGTGGTCGGTAGGACTCAGGGTGGCGGAGCTAGTGGAGGTTCGCCAAGGTCTCGCCGTGGCGAACAGAACGGCAGAAGGCAAGGTCACAGGCAGGCTCGCGCTCGATGGTGGTTCAGTGACTATCGAAGCACGAGGCGAACCCGGCGCCAGGGTGTTGGTCGCGGTAGATGAGCAACCGCTGCAGATTCTCACGCTCGGCAGCGACGGTCGCGCCGAAATCACTGATCTGGATCTTGAGATCGGACACCAGACTATTCGATTGGAGCCCCTGAACGGCACTTTCATCGATCTCGAAGTGCCACCGCAGCCGACGAAGACGACAACGGTCACTCCGTCAACGCTCCCGACCGCGGCACCTACAGTCATTGTCACCGCTGCTGAAACGCGAACACCGCGACGCTCGATGACCTCAGGAGTCACCCCAGACTCGATCGCAGCAGCCATTGGACCGACTCCGGCATCGGCGCCACCGGTGCTGCAGCTGGTGCGCGACGCGGGTCCCCGAATTGCCATCACATTCGACGGTAACGCCTCCTCCAATCGAACCGCGGAGCTGCTCGACCTCCTCCACCTCCTCGATTTGAGGGTCACCCTTTTTGTCACTGGGCAGTTCATCGAGCAATACCCGGCAATAATACGCAGGGCGGTTCTCGCGGGCCATGAGATCGGCAACCACACCTACTCCCATCCTCACCTGACAACCTATGCCGAGAACCGCCAGCACCGACTGCTTCCCGGGGTCACCCGCCGGAGTTTTCAAAACAGCCTCCGGCAGACCGAACAAGCCTTCAGGGCAGCGACCGGCCGAGCGATGCAGCCCTTGTGGCGAGCGCCTTTCGGCGAGGAAAACCGACTTCTCCGCGGCTGGGCCCTGGAGCTCGGCTACCTCCATGTTCGATGGAGCTCGCTCCAGGGCGAATCCCTCGACTCGCGCGACTGGATCGCAGACGAGCACTCGTCTCTGTACCAAAGCTCGTCGACCATCATGGAACGCCTCCTGGGTTTTCCAGAACTCGAGGGCGGAATCGTCCTGATGCACCTCGCCACCGAGCGAT
>CBDTWX010000282.1:0-7441 GCA_965364305.1 uncultured Thermoanaerobaculia bacterium | reverse complement strand
GTTTCCCATCGCCTCCTCGAGCGCCCTTTCGAAGAGGCCCCCGAGGGCGTTGAGCGCCTTCAGATCGGTGGGCTCGTCGGGCAGGAGCGGGATCTCGACGACCGGGTGGGAATCTCCCACGAGGTCACGGATTTCGGCGACTCCTTGATGATCGCGGTGCCCGAGCCATTCCATCAGCCGGCGGCCTCGATTCGCGGTGTCTCGAACCGGCGGCAGCTCGGGGTGAACCCGGTTGATCACGATCGGTCCCAGGTGGTAGCCGGCTTCGGTCAGGCGGCGGGCAAAGAACAGAGTGTCGGCGACCCGACCGCTGCCCGGCCCGCTGACCAGGACAAAGAGTGTTTGCGGCGACCGCAGCAGCTCCTGCACCTGGAGGGCGCGTTCCTTGAAACCGTCGAAGAGCGGCGCAAATGCCTGGAAGAACTCGGCCATATCGCGCAAAAGCTCGAGCCCCACCATGCGGTCGAAAAAGCCCTCGACATTGCGTCCGATCATCCCGAGCTTGGAGGTTACCTTGAGCTTCCCGTCGGCGTCGAACCACGGCTTGAGGGCGATTCGGAGCGCACCGCTGTCGAGGAAGCCGACGATGCGCTCCGGCGCGCCGAGAAAATCGAGCGCCTGGCGGGTTGGCGGCGTGTCGAGGATGATCCTGGCGTAGCGGTCTGTCGAGGAGACCTCGAAGAGGCGCTCGGAGGCCATGTACTCGAGGACCCCGGCGAGGTTGGCCGACAAGCGGTCGTAGAAGCGGTTGGTGAGGATGCGCTGCCTGGCTTGCTCGTCTGGTGCGTAGCGGTCGATGAGCTTGTCGAAGGTCAGCCGAGCGTCAAGCAGGCTGGCCCACAGTCCGCCGGGGCCGCCGGTCTTGACCCGGGTGTCCTCCTCGCGAGCCTCGTCGCCGACGCCAAGGGCATCCTTGAGGCGCAGCGATGGATCAAAGGTCATGACCAGGGTGTCATCCCCCGCACGGGCCGATCGAAGACCCAGCGCGGCAGCGAGGGTCGTCTTGCCCACGCCCCCCGATCCGACGACGATGACCAGCGGATGACGACGGGGGTCCGTCATCGATCCTCCAGGACACGTTGGAGATGTTGGCCGACCACGCCGACCAGCGCCGGTCCGGCATCGATGGGTTCGAGAGGCACCTCGGCGATGACCCCATGCCAGCGCTCGGTGAGTCGGGCCAGCTCGTGCTCGTTGACCGCCCGGCGCCGCGCCCAAAGACGGCTGCTGGCATCTCTGCCGGCGCGACCGGGCAGGGGGGGATAGATCGCGTTGACCACCACCAGCTCGGGCTGCCGACCGAGACGTTCATCCATCGCCTCGAAGAGCTCGAACGCCTCCTGTATCGGCATTTCCTCGGCAGTGGTCACGACCACCGAACCGAATCGTTCGCGATCCTCGAGAAAGGATGCGATCTGAGACGCCATGTGGCCGACCGGACCGCTCGAGATGACCTCGAAGACAAGCTGCGGGGCGGACATCCAGGAAATCCCGTGTCCGGATGCCGGGGCATCGAGGATGACGACGTCCGGTTTTCGCAGCTCCTTGGGCCCGTGTCCCTCGACCATCCGCAGCGCGCGGCCGAAGACCGCGGTCTGTTTGAGACCCGGAGCGCCCTCGGTGAAGTGCTGGTGGACGGGGCTTGACAGCACCTTGCGCACCAGGGCGCCAACCTTGAGCTTTTCCCGCACCACGTCGTCTAGGAGCTGTCGTGGCTCGATGTGCTGCAGGTAGAGATTCGACGCCGCCTCGACGATCTCGCCGCCCGAGGGTGGTGTGTCGAGCAGGTGGTGGAGGTTCTCCCGCGGATCGACCTCGATCAGCAACACAGTCCGTCCGCGGTTGGCCAGCAGGGCTCCGAGGGCGGCCGAGATCGTGCTCTTGCCGACACCGCCCTTGCCGGTGACGACCAAAAGCTGGAGCCGATCGAGGCGGCTCAGAACTTCCACGGAACATTCCCGGACGACGACCGGTTGGTGGGTTGGCGCCGATGCAGCGCTCCCATCTCGAGGAGAATCAAGGTCCTGTCTGACATCCAGGTCTCCTTCGCTGGGATGGCCCGGAGCTTAACATGCGGATCTGTGATCGCGGGGATTCGGGATGCTCGATCCGCCGGCCGGTCCACCCGACCACCCAGATCCGAGATGCGAGATCCGCCCGCCCACCCAGATTCTTCGTCGGACCCGGGCTCCTCCTCAGAATGACAGCGTCAGAAGTCAGCGACCGGGACAGTGGCAGCGATCAGGGACAGCATCGAGCATCGGGCGGGCGGAACGTTCGAACATTGAAACGTTGAACGTTACAACGTTGTTGTCCAGGTGGGTGGTTGGGAACCAAAACCCAAAAACTGAGAACGTCGGCTAGCGTCGAAACACGGCCTCCGCCCGACCGTGTCGCTCGGGCGGACCGTCGCCATGTTGGTGCACGGGTGTCAGACCTTCCCATGAGTGGAGGAGCTCGAGATCGGGAAAGAGGGAGGCGAGCTCGCCGGGTTCGAGATACGTGCGGCCGCGATCGCGCAGCAGATCCTCCGTGCCGCTGCCGTTCGGAGATTCATCGCCGGCGCGCGAGGTGCAGTCGGGGTCCCAGGTTCCGAACGCCGTGATGAAAAGGACACCCCCGGCGCCGAGATGGTTCATGACGGCCTCGACGAGCTCGGTGATCTCGGAGCGATAGAGCACCGGAATGAGACCGAAGACCAGGATGGCGCCGTACTCTCGAGAGGCCACTCCGAGATCATGAAACGTCCCGTGGATGGTCCGGACAGAGAGGTCGTCTTGGTCAGCGGTTCGTGTGAGCTGGTCGAGCGCAACGCGCGAAGGGTCGATGGCGTCGACGTCGAAGCCGCGCTGAGCGAGAAACAGCGTGTTTCGCCCCTGTCCGCACCCGACATCGAGAACGGTCCGGGATGGGTCGAGAAGATCAACAAATCGTGCCAGCGACGGATCCGGCTCCGCTCCGAAGTAGTCTGTCGTCTCGCTGTAAAGATCGTCCCAGTTTTCCATGCCAGGGAGATTATCAGGGAGCGGGAATTGTCGAGATATGATCTCAGGTTTCATCAGGTGATCGATGTTTCGTGACCGGCGGAGGTGAGCAGATGGCGGATCACAGAGGTGACAATCCATTCAAGATCGCGGCGACTCCAGAGCCCCCCGAAGGCCTTGGACGGCCGTTGAGTGAGAGCGATCGCGGGGGAGACCCCGCGGAACGGGTGCGCGCGATGGTGAAGTCCTCGGACGTCGTTCTTTTGATCAAGGGGACACCACAGCGGCCGATGTGCGGGTTTTCGGCCAACACGGTCGCCGTGATGGACGCGCTCCAAGTTCCGTATCGCACCTTTGACATCCTGTCGGACGAGGGCATTCGCAGCGCCGCCAAACAGGTCGCGGGTTGGCCGACGTTCCCGCAGGTGTACGTGCGTGGCGAGTTCATCGGCGGCAACGACATCGTGACCGAGATGTACCACGATGGCGAGCTCCAGAGTCTCGTGGCGGGGATCGCATCATGAGCGGTGCGGCATCGTCCGATACGGCGTCGATCGTCACCGTCACCGAGCGAGCGCAACGCGAGATTCGAGCGATCTTCGAACGTGAGGGCAGGGCGGATGGCGTGGGTCTCCGACTCGGGGTGATCGGCGGCGGCTGTTCCGGACTGTCCTACGAGATGGAGTTTTCGGAGCGCAGAACCGACGACTCGGTGATCGAGCTTGACGGTTTCAACGTGCTCCTCGATCCAAAATCGACCATCTATCTCAAGGGCATCACCCTCGATTTTCATGACGGTCTCCAGGGCAAGGGTTTCGTCTTTGGAAACCCGAACGCCACCAACACCTGTGGCTGCGGTGAGTCGTTCAGCGTCTGAGCTGTTTCTCTACGAGGGAGCGCAGACCCCGCTCGCCGGCTGGAGCGTCGTCGCGGTCGAGGGCGGACACCGACGGCGGTTTCTTCACAGCCAGTTGACCTCGAACGTCGAAGCATTGGTTCCGGGCTCCGCGCAACCCACCGCCCTCCTCGATCGTGCGGGCCGGATGCAGGTATTCGGCTGGGTAGGCGATCTGGATCAGTCTTCAGTGCTGCTTGTCCCGGAGGCTGCATCGCAGACGACCGTCGAGCTTCTCGAAGCCCATGTGATATCTGAGGATGTCGTCTTTCGGAGCCTCGAAACCCCGAACCTTTGCCTGGCACTGGGTGCCGAAGCGGTGCGGTGCTCTCAGGAATTGCCGGCCGGTTCCTGGTTGCCCGTCGAGGGTTGGGGGAGTCGAGGGTGTGTCACCTGGGCTGATGCCGAGCTCGGTCTCCCTCTTCTCGATAGCTCCGAGCTCGAAAAGCGGCGGGTGCTGTCCGGTCTGCCGTTCTGGGGCCGCGATATCGGCCCGGGAACGCCGATCTACGAGACCTCACTGATCGGATCGGCGGTTTCTTTCGACAAGGGGTGCTACCTCGGGCAGGAGACGGTTGCCAAGGTGGTCAGCGGCCGCGGCGCGGCGAAGGCACCGATGCTGCTCGAGGTGGTGGGCGGTGATTCCGCCGGGCCGGAACTCGTGACCGGGAAGCGGTTCGCAGCCGGCTCGAGAGCAAAGGCCGGCGAGCTCGTCGCCCGGGTTGACTGGGAGGGCGCGACCTATCTCCACGCCGTGCTGTATCGCGATTTCCGGGTCGAGGGACTCGAGCTCGAAATCCGGTTCGAGGACGGCTCGACCCTGGTGGTTCGGGTCCGTAGCTTGCCGTTGCTCGAGGCGCCTGTCCCACATGAATGGGCGAGGCAGCTCGAGCTTCGCGCCGTCGAGGAATTCACCCGCGACCGCGAAAAGGCCGCGATGAGGTACCTCGAGCGGGCAGTGGCCGTGTGCCCGAGCTACGCCGACGCCTATGAATCGCTCGGGGTCGTATTGGGGCGTCACACGAGGTACGACGAGGCCATCGAGCTGATGGAACGGTTGCTCGAGGTGGACCCGTTGTCGGTCATGGCCCACACCAACCTCTCGCTCTACTACAACCAGCTTGGACGCATCGAAGATGCCGAACGCGAGGCGGCGGAAGCCATGCGTGCCGGGATGAGGCTGAAGAACGAGAAGCGCGAACAATCGACCGCGGAGCTCCGAAATTCCGAGACCGCTGCCGAGGACCGTCATCGCCGCGCCGAGATGTTCCGTCAGGTGCTCGAGCTCGACCCCGACGACGCGCTCGGCAACTTCGGACTCGGTGAGCTGCTGGTGGAGGAGGGACGGTACGCCGACGCGGTGGTGCATCTGGAACGCGCGCTGGAGGCCGATCCGCGCTACTCGGCGGCAATCCTCGCCCTCGGTCGTGCTCACGAGGGCAACGGTGATCTTGGGTTGGCGCGCGAGACCTACCGTCGTGGAGTGGAAGTTGCGGCGGCGAGGGGTGATCTGGCCACGGCCAACAAGATGCAGGAGAGTTTGGCGGGGCTGGGTGAGAGTTAGGAATGAAGAATGAGGAATGAGGAATTCCCACCCACCTTCCCGGATCGCAACGTTGAAACGTTGAACGCTGGCACGTTTGAACGTTCCGCCCGTTCACCCTCCCCATAGATCCCTCCGCTCCGTCGCTTCGCTCCTTCGGTCGGGATGACAGATGACAGCACCTCGGTCGAGTTGAAATGACGGTGGCAAGAAAAGGGTGTCATTCCGAGCACTGCCACGCCGCTGGCGGCGGTGATTCATGGAATGTCACATTCGTATGTTTTTGGAGGGAAGGGGTTCATCCCCTCCCTCACGCCGGCAAGGGCGGGAGTAAGTCCAGCCCCTACGATGGCCCTCAGAAGTCTTGCCATTGGGAGCGAGGCCTGCGGCCGAGTCGAAGAAATCTACAGGCAAGGCGGGAGGGGCTCCGGAACCCGAAATCAAAACTCGCAATACTCTCAACGCCACACCCGCGGTTCGGCGCCCGTCGCAGTCTCCATGCCCGAATGTGGACCCTCCACCAGCCGTGACCACGCCGTTCCGGAATTCGGGCCTTTGGACCACTACAATGGCCGGGATGGCTGATCGTTTTGTTTCCGCAGTTGCGCGTGTCGAGTGTCGTAGCGAGGGCCGCGGGGAGGAGTCTCCGATCGCGGTGTGGGTCGGTGGCCGACGGTTCGAGATCGCCGTGGTCAACGATCGAGCGATGGTCACCGGTGCGGAGGCCGGCGAGGCGGTTCGCCATCGGCTCTGGGTCGACCTCGAAGATGGAACGAGATGCCAGCTCGTGAGAACACTCCCCGACGGCCAGTGGCGGGTTCAGATCGAGCGCTGACGGGGTGGACGCTCGAAATGAGGAATGAGGAATGAGGAATGAGGAATGCCCGCCCGCCCGTGCCCGTCTCCGTGCCCGACGAGCCGTCGGCCCGCCCTTTAACCCAGAGTCGCAAAGTCGCAGAGGCGCTACGGAGCAGGGGAGAAAGGGAGAAAGGGGGACCACCCGCCCGCCCACCGGGAGGCTGAGGAGCGGTTTTCATTTGTCATTCCGAGGAGTCCGACGACGAGGAATCTGCGGGGTGGACCTCGGAAGGGCGTCCTCATTGGCCCCCGCCCAGATCCCTCGTCGGCGCCTCGAAGGCGCCTCGCTCGGGATGACAGATTGTGGCGCATCGTACTCGAAGACGCAGGACTTGCCGTCTTCGCTCAACCAATCGTCGGGCACGGGGACGGGTGCGGGAACTGGAACGAGGGCGAGTGGGCGGATCGAGCGTCGGGTATCGAGAAACAAGTATCTATGCCATCGGCTAGGAGACGGAGATGGGCAAGGGCAAAAAAAGCCCCCGATCAGGGATCGGGGGCGGTGTGTCCTCGTCGGTGAGTCTCTCAGGCCGACTTCTCCACCCACACGGTGAGAATTTCGAGGGTCGCCTCGACGGCCTTGGTCATCCACTCCAGCGACACCCATTCGCGGACGGAATGGAAGTTCTGGCCGCCGGCCCACACGTTGGGCGTCAGCAGACCCATGTAGGACAGGCGCGCGCCGTCGGTACCACCGCGGATGGCCTGTCTCTTCGGCGTGACCCCGATCCGCTCCACCGCTTCGAGGGCGTAGTCGAGGACCTTGGGGTCCTCGCGGATCTTGTACGACATGTTGCGGTAGGACTCGTCGATTTCGATCGAGATCTTGGCCTTCGGAAAGCGCTTTTCGACGGACGCCACGACCTCCCGCAGATGGTCCGTCCGCTGATTGAGCTTTTCGACTGAAAAGGCCCGCACCAGCACCTTGAGGTCCACCTTTGTCACATCTCCCGAGGCGATATAGGGGTGGAGGTAGGGCTCGCGGCCCTCGGTCGTCTCCGGGAGCCAACGATCATCGATGCCTTCGATGATCGCGGCCGCCACCCGCACCGCGTTGACCAGCTTGTCCTTGGCGTATCCGGGGTGGACGTCGTGGCCGACGATCGCGACGTTGGCGGTGTCGGCGCAGAAGGTCTCGTCCTCGATCTCGCCGAGGTCGGA
>CBDTWX010000281.1:0-7446 GCA_965364305.1 uncultured Thermoanaerobaculia bacterium | reverse complement strand
CGTGGATGCCCTGGCTGACTCCCTCCAGTCAAACGGGCCCGGCAGCGACATCCCCCCGGACTGCACCGCCGCTGCGGATGCCCATGTTTACTTCCCCGACTTCGTCGGCATCAACATGATGTTCAATGACTCCTTCGGTCCCTTTGCGTGGGGTGGTTCTCGTTATCTGTCGTTGGATGGTGTGCAGAAGAGGTACAGCGTCACGTGGGAGCCGCCCTGGGGTTACGCCAACAGCAGTGTGATGGCGCACGAGATGGGTCACGGATTCGGCCTACCGCACTCCAACAATGCGGATGGTGACGATGATACCTACGACAATCCGTGGGACGTCATGAGCAATGCTTGGGGGTGGGTGCTGTTCGATTCGACCTATCGGAATCTCGGCAAACACACCATCGCCTATCACAAGGACATGCTCGGGTGGATCGACTCGGACGAGAAGCTCGACATCGACTCCTACGGCATCTATCACGCGACACTGGATCATCTCACCCTGCAGTCGACTTCGAATCTCCGGCTGATTACGATTCAGATTCCCGACTCCTCACGCTTCTATACGCTGGAGGTGAGAGACCTCGTGCTTTATGACGGGAACCTGCCCGGGTTTGCGGTGATCATCCACGAGGTCGATTCAAGCCGCAGTCAGGACGCATGGTTGGTAGATCCAATCGAACCCAAGGACGGAGCCGATGAGGGCGCGATGTGGCGGGTCGGCGAGTGTTTTGAGGACGCGCCGAATCGGATCAGGGTCTGTGTTCAGTCGGTCACCACCGAAGGTTTCGAGGTTCAAGTTTCGTACGGTGGTGCGGGCGACCTTTTCAGCGATGATTTCGAAAGTGGCGACACCACCGGCTGGAGCAGCACCACACTCTGAGCGCTGCCGTTTATGAGAGATGACTCGGAACTCGAGATTCCGGATCCGCGGACTTCATCTTCGCAGACCTCCAGTGTGGGCTCTCTGTCATTCAATCGCCACAATTCCGCCCTTCGAAGGCCCGGTGGCGTCTGCTAAAGTTCCCATGTGATCACGAAGAAGAAGTTGCCGTCAAAGAGATCCGCGTCTGGCAAAACGACAGCTGCCAGGAAGAAAATGAAAACGGCCGGGAGCGAAAAGAAGTCATTTTCTGGTGGCGACTGGGTGTCGCTGGTCAACGTGCTCCTCTGGACCGCGGTCGCCGGTTGTCTCACTGGAGCGCTCGCCGGGTGGATTCTCGCGCAGTCCTTGCACGTGCCGCAGGTGGACCTCTTGGCTTCCTTCGAGCCGGCTGCGACCACTAGGATCTATGGCGCCGATGGTGAACAGGTGGCCTCCTACGCCCTCGAACAGAGGGTCGTGTTGCGACCCGACGAGATCCCCGATCACTTCAAACTGGCGGTAGTGGCAATCGAAGATGCGGACTTCTACTCCCACGGTGGAGTCGATCCGCAGGCCGTCCTTCGTGCTGCCTGGTATAGCCTGCTCGACCGCCGGATCGGCTCTCGAGGTGGAGCTTCGACGTTGACCCAACAGCTGGCGCTCAATCTCTTCCTCAAACGAGAGAGAACGCTGACCCGCAAGGTCAAGGAAGCACTCCTCGCACTCGACATCGAGAAGCGATACAGCAAGGACCAAATCCTCACCATGTATGCCAACCAGATCTTCCTCGGCCACGGCGCCTACGGGGTGGAAGCGGCGTCGGAGCTCTATTTCGAGAAATCCGCCATAGAGCTCAACCTCGCCGAGGCAGCGTTGCTCGCGGGCATGATTCCGAGCGCCAACAACAAGTACGATCCCCTCAAACGACCCGAAAACGCCCTCAACCGGCGTAACAAGGTCCTGTCACGGATGCTGGAGCTTGAGTTCATCGATGGCGCAGCCTATGAGGCGGCGATTGCGCAGCCGCTGGGAGTCACCCTACACCGCGAGAAGGTGGCGACCGGTGCCTATTTTCTGGAGATGACCCGCCAGGAGATCGAGCGGCGTTTCGGCACCGATGCCCTCTACACCAGCGGGCTTCAAGTGCACCTCACCATGGATCCTTGGATGCAGGCGACCGCCGAACGGGTCCTCCGGAACGGATTGGTCGAGCTCGAGATGACTCACCTCGACTATCGCCGTCCGCCCAACGTGCTGGCCGATCATCAGCTCGAAACGACCGAGGACTATGAAGACCCTTCATGGCAGCAGCTCGGGCTCATTCCTGGCGAGATGATCAAGGCGGTAGTCGTCGAGGTCGGCAGGCGCGCGGCAAAGCTGCGCATCGGCCCTCATGAGGCCGACCTCGCTCTCGAGGCCGCGGAGTGGACAGGCACGAAATCGCTTCAGCGAATCCTCGAGGTCGGTGATCTCGTGCTGGTACGGTTGCCGGATCCCTTGCCGGAGGACGCCGAAACGCCTCTTGACGTGGACCTCCTCCAGGAGCCCTTGGTCGAGGGCGCGCTGATCGCAATGGACAATCGGTCGGGAGCAATCCTCGCGCTGGTCGGCGGTTTCGATTTCCAGCGCAGCGAGTTCAACCGCGCGGTCCAGTCTTCGCTCCAGTGCGGCTCGGCCTTCAAACCATTTGTGTTTCTGACCGCTTTCGAGCACGGTTTCACGCCTGCCGACACCGTCTTCGACTCGCCATTCCTGCTCCCCGACGGCACCGGCGCACTCACATATTGTCCGAAAAACTACTACGAGAAATATTACGGCATCACGACCCTGCGGAAAGCGCTCGAGCTGAGCTACAACGCCTCCGCGGTCAAGCTGCAGCAGTTGGCGGGCAGCCAGGCCGTGGTCGAGACGGCGCGCCGGTTTGGCATCAGCACTGAGCTCCACCCGTATCCGTCACTCGCCCTCGGTTCGCTCGGAGTACGGCTGATCGATCTGGTGCGTGCCTACTCGGGGATCGCCAATCTCGGCGATGTTCCCGAGCCCTTCTTTATCTCCGAGATCTACGATCGCGACGGGCGTCTTCAGGAAAGGTTTTTTCCGCGCAGCGAACGGGTCATGTCGGAGGCCGTAACCTACCTGGCGCTTTCGGTCCTCAAAGGAGTGATCAAGCGCGGTACCGGGATGTCGGCCAAGTGGTTGCCCGGCCATCTGGCCGGCAAGACCGGCACCACCGATTCTTACTCTGACGCCTGGTTCGTGGGCTTCTCACCGCGCATAACCGTTGGTGTGTGGGTGGGGCGCGACCGCAAGGAGACAATAGGGAAAAAGATGACCGGAGCCAAGGCCGCACAGCCGGTATGGAACAACTTCATGGCGGCCTATCTCGAGACCTTGACCGAGGAAGAACGGGCGGAGGATTTTCCGGTACCGGCGGGGGTTGTCTTCACGCCGGTGGACGCGAGGACTGGCGAGCGCGCAGTTCCGCCCTGCGAGTACCAAACCGAAGTCATCCTCGAGGCCTTCCTCGACGGCACCGAACCGATGGACCCCTGCAGCGAGGAGATGGGAGACATCGCGGATCTGATCTGGCCTTTCCAGTTGGCCTATTACACTCCAAAGCTCGGTGAGCCGATGCCGACATTCCAGGCGATCGAGGTTGCTGACGAGCGGCTCAAACCCACACCAACCCCTCAGGAGCGGGCCGAGCTCGAGCGCGTCGTGGCGGAGAATGGCCCCGAGGCCGCGGAGAAGTGGCGCCTCAGAATGGGAGTCAGACGACCGGAACCGGAGATTCCGAGCCGAGACGAGGAGTGAGGGTTATCCCCTCACCAGCCACCCGGATCACAACGTTATGACGTTGAAAGTTCCAACGTTAGAACGTTGAACGTCAGAACGTTCGAACGTTGGGCATGGTCACCGGCTACGTTCCCTTTTGAACGACCCGGAGGTGACCACAACGGCCTCACACAAACTGCCCACTGCCCACTGCCCCTGAACCTGATCGATGTCTCTGCGCCTCTCTCAACCTCACGTCCTCTCGGAGGAGCCGAACGTTGAACTTTGTGAGGTGGGGGAGCGTGGGCGGAATTCCGAATCCCGAATTCGGACTCTATCCTTCCTGCAGGAAGCCTTCCACTCGCTCGAGGAAACTCGACGGCGGCATATAGCCGGGAATCCGCCCGATCTCGCGACCATCGGTGTCGAGCACCAGAATGGTCGGCAGACCGTCGACCCGGTATTGATCTGACAGCTCTTTTCCGTTGCCGTCGACGTTGAGGCTGACCGGGACCACCCGGTCGCTCAACAGATCGGCAACCTGAGCGTCGCGGAGGGTCGTCGCCTCGAGGCGTTTGCACCAGACGCACCAATCGGCATAGAAGTTGACCAGCACCGGCTTGCCCTCGCCGCGCGCTTTCTCGAGAGCGGATGGGAGATCTTCTCCCCACTCGACGCTGACTGATTCGTGGTTGGTCATCATCACGGGGCCGGTGGAGGGCTCGGGCGCCGGTCGGCTGCAGCCGCCGACAAACAAGCCCATCACGGCAACGATAATCGTGGTCATTCTGCGGATCGATGTCTGCGTCACTGATACCCCCGAGGTGGTCCGCTGGAAGCGGGACCGCCGCATTATATCACTTTTTAGCAATACAGTTTCATTGTTGTGCCTCAAACGCCCCTTGAGAGAATGTGCCGCCGCGGGGGAGCCGGTTACTCCCTTGCGCCCCGGTGTTTTGCGTGGCATGATCCGGCCATGCCCCGTTCTGGGATTTCACTCTTCCGGCGCATCGAGCGTGCACTCGAAACCATTGCTCACGGCTCGACCCCTCTCAGGACCATCCACGCAGCGGCCGGATTCCTTGCAGAAAACTTCGCCGATGATCTGGGCATCCGTGGTGGAAGAATCTACGCCCAGGATGACGGGAGCTTCGAGCTCGTAGAGACCTTCGGCGACGCGTCGAAAGAACCTATCGGACTGCGGGTTTGGAAGACCTACCCTCCGTTCGACCAGTTGCTCGACGTCGGATCGGTGGTCATGAGAAGGGACGACCCTCGTCTCGACCAACGCCTCGAAGCCGACCTGGGAACCCGCGAATGGTTCGCCGCCATCGCCGTGGCTGATGCTCGTTACGTCCTGTCGTTCGACGTGGAATCCACCGGTGACGACCACGAGACCCTGGTCGCAACACTCAACATCATCCGGCTCGCGGTCAACCAAAAGCTGCGTGAGGAGCGGATGGTCGAGATCATGGAGGACGCGAGGCAGATCCAGAACTCGATTCTGCCGCGCCACCTGCCGAGTCCCGGAGACTTCAGGTTGGCGGCTCGGAGCCTCGCGGCGGAGATTGTCGGCGGGGATTTTTACGATGTCATCACTCTCGACGACAACATATTCGTTGTGGTGGTAGCCGACGCCACCGGACACGGCCTGCCGGCCGCGCTTCAGGTCCGCGACATATTCACCGGGTTGCGGATGGGACTTTCCCGTGAGTACAAGGTTACGCGAACCATCCAGCGCTTGAACAGGATCATCCACCGCAGCCGGCTCGCCACCAAGTTCGTGACGATGTTTCTGGCTGAGATCAGCCTCGACGGATCCATCATCTACTGCAACGCCGGGCATCCGGCGTCGCTGCTCATCCGATCCGATGGGACGGTGGTCAAGCTGCAGACCGGCGGCATGATCCTCGGTCCGAACCCTACCGCTACCTACTCGATCGCTATCGACTCCTTCGAAGCCGGCGATCTCCTGGTGCTTTACACGGATGGCATCACCGAGGCAGTGAATGAGGCAGAAGAGGAGTACGGCGAGGAACGTCTGATTCAATCCGTGCGGACGATCCGCCACCAGGATCCGATCGCTGTGGTCGATCGGGTCTTTCTCGACGTCGACGAATTCTCTGCTTCCGTACCACCGGCTGACGATCAAACCCTGATGGTGGTCAAACGGCGCGCGCTCGAACCGGAGGAAATTCCTGCATGATCGACTTCCGGCCCGCAGCGTTTTTCGATCTCGACGACTTTGCCCATGCCGCGCTCTTGGACCCGTCCGAACCCGTGTGGACCGGCCTGGGACAACGACTCGCCGACTATCTCGATGCCCGACAGAATTGGGTGATCGAGATCGACCTCGCGGACGGCGTCCATCTCCTCGGAGATCGGATTTCCATCGCCCCAGGCTGTGTGATCGAACCGGGAGCCGTGATCGTCGGTCCGGCGATCCTCGACGAGGGCGTGCAGATCCGTACCGGGGCATATGTGCGTCAGAACGTGGTGCTGGCCGCGGGCAGTCTCGTTGGAGCCCACAGCGAGGTCAAGGGCTCGATTCTTTTTCCCGGAGCCAAGGCGCCCCACCAGGCCTACGTCGGTGACTCGATCCTGGGTCGTGATGTCAACCTCGGCGCGGGCACCATCTGCTCCAATGTCAAAAATGTCGGTCGAGAGGTCAGCTTCCACGCCGGAGGAGAGATCCACCACACCGGTCTGCGGAAGTTCGGGGCGGTCCTTGGCGACGGGTGCAAGACGGGCTGTAACACCGTCCTCAATCCCGGGGTGCTGATGGGACCGAATTCGGTTACCTACACCAACGCCAGCATCCGCGGCGGCTACTATCCTCCTAATACCCTGATCAAGGTCCGCCAGCCACAACAGATAACGGAAATGGCCCGACATCGGCAGAAATGATGGCCCCCTATTTTCGTGCCGGGATCGGAGAGTACGGCACGAAAAAAAGCTGGCATGTACGTTGCACTTTCCGAGGGTGATTCGGAGGTGGACCATGAAAAAGGTCCTGATCGCAGGGTTGCTTCTTTCACTGGCCAACGCCGCAATGGCCTCTACCGAGGACGAGCTGACCTCGCTGAGCTACATCTCGTATCTCGAGCGCTACGCGACCGTCCTGCCTGCCAGCCAGGAGGAGAGCCTGGAGGCGGTCATCAATATGCCGCTCGTGGCCGGGGACCGTGTGGACACCGCTCGTGAGGCGCGGATGGAGATCGTCTTGGCTGACGGAGACACGATGTGGCTTGATGAGTACACGACTCTGAGCCTGGATGCGGTGGCCTTCAGTCGTGATTCCGAAGCCGAGCGCACAGTGATATTTCTCGCCGACGGAACCATCGTCGTCGAGGTGAGTGGCCACCTTGAGGCCAACAAACCGACCCGGATCGACAGCCGGGCAGCGACGATCTACCTCGATCAACAGGGGCTCTATCGTATCCACGCTTTGCCCACCGGCGGCCTCAGAGTGGAGGTCGTGACGGGTCTCGCCGAGGTCGCGACCTCGGCCGGTGGGGTGCTTGTTCGCCCCGAGACATCTGCCGAGGTGGGTGCGGGAGAGGTGCAGCGTACCGAGCCCAATCTGACGTGGAACGACGATTTTGCCGCCTGGGTGGAGGTTCGGCGGCAAATTGCTGCCGGGGAAAGCGCTCAACACGTCGATCTCCGCTACTCGAGACAGGCGGCGCAGCTCGACAACTACGGAAGCTGGGTCTACGTTGATTCGGTGAACTCGTGGGCCTGGCAGCCGGCAGTCGGCGGCGGCTGGGAGCCCTACCGGGCCGGGCGCTGGTACTGGACCGCCACCGGCTGGG
>CBDTWX010000280.1:0-7468 GCA_965364305.1 uncultured Thermoanaerobaculia bacterium | reverse complement strand
CCCGAAGTCGTAGACCGTGGTCATCACCATCCCGACGATCGCCAGCCCGAAGGCCCACATCGACCACTTCTTCCTCAGGAGGAGGCCGATCGATCCCACAACGGCGCTCCAAACGGCGATGGCCCAGAAAGAGGTCACCCAGACCGGAAAGCCATAGAAATACGCGAGTTGCTCCTCGGTGAACTGGCCCATGACCGATTCGAGCTCCAGTTGAGTGGCCAGGTAGTTGAACGCTCCCATAGCGTTCCACAGAAGAGCGAGGATCCCGACGATCCACAGGTGAACCGGTGTCTTTTGGCGTGTCTCGCCCGCAGTCATTTCATTCACGGCAGTGTCTCCTCTCTTTCTCTCTTGTGAGCGTGGCGACAAAGATAGCACGCCAGGTACGCAATGAGATGGACAGACCATCGGATGAATCAAATTGGTCTCCGTGCCCGATGGACACGATGCTGGATACTGGATGCCGGATTCGCCCACAACGCTGAGACGTTGAAAGTTCAGTCGATTCGCTCATCCGAGGTCATGTGAGGTCGAAAAGGGCGCAAAGACAGCGATCAGGTTCAGGGGCAGGAATCAGATACAGGTACAGATGTCAGGGGCAGTGGGCAGAGTTGATGAGGCCGTTGTGGTCACCCCCGGGTCGTTCATGCTCATCCCCCAGCCGATGAACGACCCGGAGGTGATCAGGTCGCGGTTCCCAAGGGCTATTGTCGCTGGTCTCTGCCCCTGCTGACTGGCGCTGCCACCTGTCACTGAACACTGTCGCTGACGACTGCCGCCGTCTCCTGCCACTGAATCTGTCTCTGGCGCTGGAGGCGACTCCGTTCGGACATCCGACATCCCGGCAACGGTAACGGCAACGGGCTCGGGCTCGGGTCTCCGTGGATATCGGGTCTCAGATCAGGGCGAGATCTCCGCCACCCATTCCGGCGGTTCCGGCTCGCCTTCGAAGACTGAACGATCGAGGCCCTCGGTAATCGCCCAACGATGGAGCCAGGTGATGCCGCCTCGGCCCGTCCATCCGTCGACGGCACGGTCATAGACCGGATCCTCGAGCGCTTCCTCGAGAGAGATCCAGCGATAGCCCCTTTTTTCGAGCTCGACCAAAACATCATCCAGCCAATCGGCGTTCAACGCATAGGCGTGCACCAGGAGCACGTGTCTGATCGCGCGCCCGGTAATGGCGACACTCTGACCTTCGTAGAATGTCGCCACGTCCAACATGTAGCGCACATAATCTTCCCCGATTCTTCGTTTCAACTCCACGTCGCTGGCGTTGTATGCCTTGGCATAGGCACGCCCGTAGATCCACTCGCTGTTGTCCATCGTGACCGGAGCCACGATGTAACCGCGCGCTCTGAGAAACGCCGAGGTCTCTTCTTGAACCTCGACGCTCATCCCGGTGTGGAGGAAGGGATGCCGGAAAAAGCGGAGCTTTCGACCCGCAGCCTCCATGAGCTTTCGCGTCTCCGGCTCGCCGCGCACGACATCGGCCATCCACTCTTCCGGGGGCACGCGGTGGAGATCGAGGTGACCAAAGCCATGATTCCCCAGCTCCAGCCCTGCATCCAGCCACCTGCGTAAAATTTCCAATCGGAAAGGGTCGGTCGCTCCATCGATTCGGAGCTTGCCTTCGTTGACAAAACCCACCGCAGGGACCCCGTGTTTTGCGAAGGTCGCAAGCAGATCCGTCGTGATCCGGTCCATCTGTTGTCGGCTGTGCCAGCTCGGCTGTGCGACCGGCAGGTCGTCGACGGTGATCGCCATCAGCCGGGGCGTTGACGGAGACAGAGCGAACTGAGGCCCACAGCCTGTCGCTGCAGAGGACAGAGCACACGCGAGGACAATGCTCTTGAAGTTCTTCACCCTCCGATCCTCGCATGGAAACTCCAAACGAACTGACGATCCGATATCCGAGCGCACCGCCAGGATTGCAAGGACAAACTGCGGGTTGACACCCTCGAGGATCGGAGCCACGATGCCTCGTGCGACCCTGCCCGCCAACAACGGTTCCGATCAAGGACCTCGGGGAAATCGACCCCGCCTGGGCGGGGATCTTTTCACCGACGTATGAGAGATCGACGGTGTTTCGCTACGTTCATGAGCAGTTCCTGGAAGATGCCGCCGACTACGTCGAGAAGTACCAGTCGATCTCCTACTGGAAATACCTGTTCGAGAAAGCACAGAGCTTGTTTTCGCTCGATTCGCGTGAGGACTTGTGGATCCTCGACCTGGGCTCCGGAGGGGGCAATACCGTGTTCCCTCTGCTGGAGCTCTATCCCCGAGCGAAGGTGATCGCAAGCGACCTCTCGGTGCCGCTCCTCAAAGTTCTGCGAGAACACCTCATAGAGCATTACCCGAATAGATCCTGCTGTCTTCTGCAACTGAATGCCGAGGAACTCATCTTCGAGGGCGGGCAATTCGATCTCGTCGCAGGAGGAGCGATCCTCCACCATCTCTTCGCGCCCGAGAAGGCGATTGACGAATCATATCGGGTGCTCAAACCGGGCGGGGTTGCGGTGTTCTTCGAGCCCTTCGAATGCGGCCACCAGTTGGTAGCCTCTACCATGCGGAACCTCGTCGAGAGGACGACCGGGCGCCGGCTGAGTAAAACACGCCTCCTGCCGGCGCGTGTTGAAAACGCCTTCCTGCCGCTACGAAAGCTGCTGGGGGCGAAATGGGAAATTCCACCCGAGGTCATCCATTTCTTCGGCGAACGGTATCGTGAAATCCAACTCCGAACCGGAACGGACAAGTCGAAGCCTGTTTTTCGCCGTCTCGACGACAAGTGGCTCTTCACGAGGGGATTTATCTACGATTGTGCCAGGGCAAGCGGCTTTTCCGAAGTTGAGATTTTCCCTTTGAACGAATCTTCGACTCCTGTCTACGATCACGTCAGAGCTTTCTTGCGAATCGGTTTGGGACTGGACGAGAGTGTCCTTCCTCCTCAGGCCATCCAAGTGATTCGCGACGCCGACGAGAGCCTCTCGCCCGAGGCTCGGCGTGAACATCTCATTGAGGGCGGTATCGTGCTCAAAAAACCACTCTGATCCCCTCCTGCCTGACCCTGCTCCGAACCGTGCTCCGTGGTGTTCCCGCACATATCGCCAGCCCGTACTTGTCGCCAGGCCTTCGAATTGCTGTGCGAGGCTGTGTTTCGGGGGTCCCTTTCGCGGTACAGACATCGATCCGGGTTTCATCCCGCCCATCCGTCTATCCAGCACTCAGGTAGAATGAATCTCAGCGCCAACAAGGGAAAGGATTGGGAACATGGCTCGACACGTACGTGCGGCATTAATCCAGGCCACTTTGTGTGAGGACGCGACCGCGCCGGTCCAGCGCATCAAGGAGAAGATGATCGAAAAGCATATCTCCCTGGTTGAAGAGGCCGCCGGGGACGGCGCTCAGATCGTCTGTCTCCAGGAGCTCTTCTACGGACCGTACTTCCCCGCTGAGCAGGAAGTGAAGTGGTACGACCTGACCGAGCCGATCCCCGACGGAGAAACGACCAGGCTTGCCCAGGAGCTGGCAAAGAAGCACGGCATGGTGCTCGTGCTGCCGGTCTATGAAGAGTCGGGCACCGGCATCTACTACAACACGGCGGCGGTCATCGATGCCGACGGCAGCCTCCTCGGTTGCTACCGCAAGAACCACATTCCGCACTGCGACCCCGGATTCTGGGAGAAGTTCTATTTTCGGCCCGGCAACTTGGGCTATCCGGTCTTCGACACCGCGGTCGGCAAGGTCGGAGTGTACATCTGCTACGACCGTCACTTTCCCGAGGGTTGGCGCGAGCTCGGTCTCAACGGCGCCGAGATCGTCTTCAACCCATCGGCGACGGTGGCCGGTCTGAGCGAGTACCTGTGGAAGCTCGAGCAACCGGCGGCCGCCTGCGCCAATATTTACTACGTGGGCGCGATCAATCGCCCCGGCACCGAGGCGCCCTGGAACATCGGCGAGTTCTACGGCACATCGTATTTCGCCAACCCGCGCGGCCAGATCATCGCCGAAGGCCCACGAGAAGGCGATGCGGTGGTCGTCGCCGATCTCGATCTCGATCTGATCCGCGAGGTCCGAAACGTTTGGCAGTTCTACCGAGATCGCCGGCCGGAGACCTACACCTCGACAGTCGCGCCGTGAGGCCGTGCGGGTGAGTGAAATCTCGAAGATCCGGGACTCCTTCCTCTACAACGAGGACCTGGCCCCGGTTCCGGCCGCCCGGCGCACCTGGGGCACCTGGAACATCGCCGCTCTGTGGGTCGGCATGGCGGTCTGCATTCCCACCTATACCCTGGCGGCGGGGCTGATCGCCCAGGGAATGAACTGGCGGCAGGCGCTCGCCACCATCACTCTCGGCAACCTCGTCGTGCTCGTGCCGATGATGCTCAATGCCCACGCCGGAACGCGTTATGGTGTGCCGTTTCCGGTCCTGCTCCGAGCGTCGTTCGGAACCCTTGGCGCCAATCTGCCGGCCCTCATGCGCGCCCTCGTGGCATGCGGATGGTTTGGCATCCAGACCTGGATCGGTGGCTCTGCGATCTACACGCTGCACGCGGTCATCTTCGATTTCGAACCGGCCGGTTCGGGCGATCTTTTGCCCGGTCTCGGGCTGTCTCTCGGCCAGCTCGGTTGCTTCCTCCTTTTTTGGGCGCTCAACCTCGCGGTCATCCTTGCCGGCATCGAGAGCATCAAGTGGCTCGAGACGCTGGCCGCTCCGTTTCTGATCATCATCGGCCTCGGTCTACTCTTCTGGGCGGTCCGCGAGGCGGGCGGCCTCGGCGTGGTGTTGTCGGATACGACCATCGGGCACGTACGCGGTGAGATGGCCTCGACCTTCGACTTCTGGCCCGTGTTCTGGCCCAATCTCACCGCAATGGTCGGGTTCTGGGCGACGCTGTCGCTCAATATTCCGGATTTCACACGTTATGCGCGGCGTCAGAAAGACCAGGTCATCGGTCAGCTGATCGGGCTGCCGACGACCATGGCGCTCTACTCCTTCATCGGCATCGCGGTCACCAGCGCCACGGTGCTCGTCTTTGGTACCGCGATCTGGGATCCCGTCGAGCTCCTCGGCCGCTTTTCGAGCAAGCTGACCGTCGGTGCCGCCCTATTCGCCCTGACGGTCGCGACGCTGTCGACCAACATCGCCGCCAACGTGGTGTCGCCGGCCAACGATTTTTCGAATCTGTGGCCGCGGCGAATCAGCTTTAAACGAGGCGGTCTGATCACCGGTCTGATCGGCATCCTGATCATGCCGTGGAAGCTCTACAGCGATCTCTCGCAGTACATCTTCACCTGGCTGATCGGTTACAGCGCGCTGCTCGGAGCCGTCGCCGGCGTCATGCTGGCCGACTACTATCTCTTGAGAAGAACGCGCCTCGACGCCGAGGCTCTCTATCTCGAGGATGGCGAGTACGCCTACGGCGGCAGCGGTTTCAACTGGCGCGGTCTGTCGGCGCTGGTCCTCGGGGTCACAGTCAACGTACCCGGTTTCCTCGCCCAGGCTTCGGGAGGTTCGATCCAGGTGGCTCCGATCTTCGATGGCCTCTATACCTATGCATGGTTTGTCAGCCTGCTCATCGCGGGTAGTGTTCACATCATTCTGAGCACAGTCTTTCCACCGCCGGCGACATCGGCCGGCGGCAACGAACAGGGAGAAGCATCATGAAATTCGACACGATTGTGACGGGAGGCAACGTGGTCACACCGGGCGGTGTGACCGAGACCGACATCGGCATCCGGGGCGAAAAGATCGCGGCCCTCGGAGAGGGGCTGGCCGGGGAGGCGAATGGGGCCACCGTCGTCGACGCGACCGGTCACCTCGTCTTGCCCGGCGTCATCGATGTGCACGTGCACCTCGAGTTGCCGTTCTGCGGCACCGTGTCGTCCGACGACTACCGCAGCGGCACCCGGGCCGGGGCGCGGGGCGGGGTCACGACCCTCATGGATTTCGCCATTCCCTACGCCGAGGAGTCGCTCAGCGAAGCGGTTGACAACTGGCACCAGCGGGCCGAGGGCAAGGCGCTCATCGACTACGCGTTCCACCTCTGCATCACCCGCTGGCACGAGCATCGGCACCAGATCAAGGAGATGTTCGACCGCGGCGTCACCTCGTTCAAAGAGTTCATGATCTACGAGTCGGAAGGTTGGCAGTCGGACGATCGCGCGATGTACTGCACCCTCGAGCAGCTGCGCGATCTCGGCGGCATGCTCATGGTGCACGCTGAAACGGCGCGGGTCCTCGACGAGCTCATCGAGCGCCACCACGAACCCGACCAGATGGCTCAATACGGGGCGCAGCTGCACGCCATGACGCGCCCCCAGTTCACCGAGTACGAGGCCATCCAGCGCGCGATCACCTGGTGCGAGGTGACCGGCGGGACCCTGTACGTGGTCCACATGTCCACCGGCGCCGGAGCGAGCATGGTCCGCGACGCGCAACGGCGCGGCGTCAATGTACTTTCCGAAACCTGTCCGCAGTATTTGGTCCTCGACGACTCGGTCTTTGCCCGGCGCGACGGCCATCTCTTCGCCACCTGCCCGCAGATCAAGAAAAAGGAGGACTCGGAGCGGCTCTGGCAAGGGCTCGCCGATGGCGAGGTATCGGTGATCTCCACCGACACCTGCAGCTTCACCCGAGAGCAAAAGGCGATGTGGGAGGGTGACTGGACGAAGATCCCGATGGGCATGCCCGGTCTCGAGACGCTTCTGCCCATTGCCTACACTCACGGCGTCCTCGATGGGCGCATCAGTCTCGAACGGATGGTCACCTGTCTGTCGGCCAACCCGGCGAAAATCATGGGGCTGTATCCGAAGAAGGGCGCCATCCAGATCGGCGCCGACGCCGATCTCGCCGTCATCCATCCGGACAAGAGAATCACGGTCGATCACAGCGAGATGGAGACCAACACCGACTGGTCACCTTTCGAGGGGTGGGAGCTAGCCGGTTTCGCTCGCACCACCCTTTCGCGCGGCGAGGTCATCGTCGACGACTACAAAGTCGTCGGCACCGAGGGCCGCGGACAGTGGATTCCTCGCACCTTTTCCGGCATCCCGGGAGGTCAGCTTTGAGCACTCCGAAGGATGCCGCCGCCCGCCTCGCGGCCTTCGCGGAAATCCACCCGCCGTTCGGTGCAGACGAGGCGCGCGCCCAGGCCGCGCGCTGTCTCTTCTGCTACGACGCGCCGTGCACCCGGGCTTGCCCGACCCACATCGACATCCCCCGCTTTATCCGGCAAATCCTCCACCACAACCCCGGCGGCGCCGCGGAAACCATCCTCGACGCCAATGTGCTCGGTGGATCGTGCGCCCGAGTCTGTCCTACCGAGGTCTTGTGCGAGGGTGCCTGCGTCGACCGCGTTCTGCACGACGAGGCGGTTCCTATCGGACGCCTTCAGCGCTTCGCCGTCGATTGGGCGGACGACCGCGATCTCAGCTTTTTCTCACCCGGGCCGGAGAGCGTCCGGCG
>CBDTWX010000279.1:0-7505 GCA_965364305.1 uncultured Thermoanaerobaculia bacterium | reverse complement strand
CGCCGAAACCTCGACCACCTCGCCGGCCACGTTTGGAGTGATGCTGACGACGTTCTGATAGAGATTGACCGGCCCTGCGGGCGCCCCCCAATTCATGGGAATGAAGAGAAAAACAAGCAGCAGGGTCATCCAGATCAGCGGCGACGCCTTCCAGAACGAGGTGAGCTTGATGACGCCGATCTTGACCATGATGAAGAGAAACGCGCAGTAGCAGAGGGTGAGGAAGATGATCATGATGCATCCTCTCTTTCGTGCTCGGGCTCGTGCTCGGGCTCGCGCTCCGGCTCGGCCTCGGGCGGCGGCACATCAATCGGCTTCGCAACCGGCTTGGTGTACGCCCACACCCACGCTATGGGCGCCAGCACGCCCATCGTGATGGCGCCCCACCAACCCATGACGTTGATCGCCTCGGCCTGCGGGTGGCCGCGTTTCTTGGCGATCTGGCCGGGCATCATGGCGAGCATGATCCAGGCCGCGATCACCACTGCGATCAAGACAATCAGGACGATGAACGCGAAATAGTCGAGCATTGGAACCTCCGTATGGGACCTTTTTTTGTGGTGAAAGGGACTCGCCGCAAAACTAAACGACTCTCGCCACCCGGCAGAAATATGCCGGGTAACGGTGACAGGCGAGAAAAACGATGCTGCACCATCAGATTCAGAGATCTCCCGATCGCTGGACAGCCCGCAAGAGCCTCACTCCCAGCACGACCGCCGACACAAGCCCTGCAAGCCCGAGCACCGACACGCCCCGGTACATGGGAGGGACCTCCGCGGCCCACAGCACGACGGACCCGAGGAAGAGCGCGGCCGCGAGAATGCCGTAGACCACGCGGTTGGTGACGCGGTCGAGCTTGCGGTGCTCGAGGTTGACGTCGAAGGTGCCCGCCCGAAGCCGTTCGAGGATGTCGGCGATCTCACCCGGTGCGGCCTCGACCAGCCGATCCCAATCGCGCATACGCCGGTAGGCCTTTCGAGCCATTCTTTTCGGGGCAAAACGGCTCCGGATGAGCTTCGGCTGCGATTTCTTGAGGAATACGGACAGATTGAAATCGCTGGTCAGGATGCGTGCTGTGCCCTCGAGGGTCACGAGAACCTTGAGAATCATCGAGTACGCCGGATCGAGGACGATGTGGTACTCGCGAATCACGGCGGTCGCCGCCTCGGCGGCGGTCGACAGATCGAGATCGCTGAGCTCCTCGGGAACATACTCGGCGATGAAATCGGACACCGCTCGCTGGAAGGCCTGTCGATCGAGATCGGCCGGAAACTCGCCCATCTGCAGAAGATAATGGACCATCTCGTCGTCGTCGCGCGACAGCAAGGCCCCGAGCACTCCCTCGAACTTTTCGCTCGTCACTTCGTCAACCCGGCCGATCATTCCGAAGTCGAGGAACCCGATGGTCTTGCCGTCGGGCAGAACGAAGATATTCCCGGGGTGCGGGTCGGCGTGATAGAAGCCGTCACGAAAGATCATGTCCATGTAGGCGTCGGCGCCGCGTTCTGCGATGGCGGGCGTGTCGACTCCTTCAGCCCGAAGCTCCTCCGCACGGGCCACGCTCTTTCCTTCAAGCCGCTCCATTGTGAGCACGCGCTTCGAGGAGAACTCACGGAAGGGCAGGGGCGCCCGGATGTCGGGCTCGTCGGAGAAGTTTCGGTCGAACTGCTCGAGATTTCGCGCCTCGCGACCGAAGTCGAGCTCGAAGAGCAGCTGTTTCTTGAAGTCCGCTACTGTCCTCTTCGGTTGATAGTGCCGAAGTTCGGAGCTGTGCCGCTCGGCCAGCTCGGCCAGGGAGGCGAGGATCTCGAGGTCCCGCGAGACCGTCTTTTCGATCCCATCATGCTGCACCTTGACGACCACCGGTCGACCGTCGTGAAGGGTCGCGGCGTGAACCTGCCCGATCGACGCCGAAGCCAGGGCCTCGAGATCGAATTCCTGGAACGCCTCTTCGAGAGTCTTGCCGACCTCGTTCTCCACCGTCGACCGCACCACCTCAGGAGGATCCGCTGGTGTATCGGACTGGAGCTTCGCCAACTCGTTAGCAAGCTCGGGCCCGACCAGGTCCTCCCGGGTGCTGAGGATCTGGCCGAGCTTGACAAAAGTGGTGCCGAGCTCGGTGATGGCTCCTCGGATGCGCTCCTCCCGCGACATCTCGGCAATTCGATCACCATCGGCGTTCTTCAGGTGCTTGGTAATGAGCTCCGGCTGGGCCTTCGAGATCCACTCACCAAGGCCGTACCTGGCGAGAATACGCAGGATTTGATCCACTCTCTTGGCTTCGCCGCGGATCGAGAATCTCGGTTCAGGGGACATCCGTCACTCCCATTCCACGCATGCGTGATGACGAGAGAGATCGTGTGATGCGGCCCCGGTCAGGTAGTACCGGCTCCAGTCGCCGAGAAGCAACCCCGAGGACAGCAGCTCCTCCAGGCCCAGCGAACCAGAAAACCTCGAATGCTCACCCAGTCTCCTTTCATACTGGTAAGCGAACCAGAACTGATTCGACGTGTCATCAGTGTCCTGAGCCAACGCCGCCGTGGTATCTGCAAGCAACACGAACAGCCACAAATAGATCAGAGGGGCGCAGACGGAAGTCGAAGAAATATGGCCGTATGACGGTCTTCCCCGGGTCATCGCAGGTGACCGTCTAACAACAGATCGGGGACGGAATCTCATGGGCTACTCGGAAGGAAGAGGATAGTCATCAGGAATTCGCCAAAATCCTGCGCCGAGGTACTCGAGAGGCCGACCATTCTCCTCGCCGGGCGCATAACCGAAGCGCAGGAGCATGACGAGGTCTGAGCTTGCATTCGGGTTGGACAAGAAATAGCTGTGTCCGTGCCGGTCCGCTTTGCCCTCGAAATCCACGAAGTCGATGTTGGTCACTCGCTGCCAGATGAGCATGTCATCGGCCCGTTCCTCGGGCAAGTCTGCGGCACCGACCCTCCCAAGGCGGCGGAGTCCGCTGCGCAACTTTTCGGAGAGCCTGATCGCCTTGTCACGTTGTGATGTGTAGATGGTGACGCGTTCGATTCCGAGACCGGTCTTTTCGGCGATGAGCCGCTGCTCGACGACACTCATGTCCAGGTCGGGTGCGGCCAGAACGAGGTTCCGCACCTTGAGTCGTGCTCGCGGGTCGTGACCAGCCGCCTGCGTTTCGATGACGAGCTCGCGCAGAGCGTTGGTTGCCACGTCAGTGCCGCGGCTGTGGGCCACGATGTGGATTGCTTCGACTTCTTCGTGACGCGCCAGCAGCCGGAGGAGTTCTTTGAGGTGGAACAAGCAGAAATTCCCTGACTCGATGTCGTACGGGTAGCCGGTGGGTCCACCTCGGCCGGCCGGCCACGAAAAGAGAAGGGGAACGCCTTCGCGCCCCAGGAAGTGCCAGAGCTCCGCGAGCTTGAACGCCCCTTCGCTGAAGTCGTTGGCGTAACCGTGGATGAAAATGAAGATTTCGTTCTTTGCCGTGAGTTCCAGGCGCCGATCAATCTCCCCCAACAAAAGTGCCTCGGATTCCTCGACTGCCGCGAGGATTTCCGGGTCGGTCTCGACGACTCCGTTCTCGTTCAACGCGACGCCTAGGGGGGTCTCGGGAAAACGTCCCAGCTCCTCTGTTGTGCCGATTGAAAGGGTGACGTCTTTTTTTCTGCGACTCCCGTCGAGGCTGCTTGCGACGACCCGGTTCCAGTCGAGATCGTTCCCGGCAACAACCTCGACGGACCCGAAGGCGGCTGAGCTTGACCGACCGTATCCGTAAAGGGGTGTTCCCGTGAGATCGTCGAGCCTCGCCCGGTCCGTGAAGTAGAGCAGGTTCAACCGCGCGCTTTTTGCCTCCTCCGGAAGGGCCCCGAAAAGCGGCGCCTGCTGTTGCAGGTAGATGCTGGGCGTGGGCATCAAAGGGCGGGAGGTGGAACTACATCCGGCCAGCAGGAGCAGCAACCACAGAATGAACCAGACCGCGCGATTCGATGCTCTCATTTCAGTGAATCCACAACCGTAGCGCTGAATGTGGCCGGAAAAGCCACGAGGATCGCACGCCGGATGGCGACGCCTGGATCTTCGAACAGAGGGAGCTTGTCGACCAGGAGCAGGACCACGGCGGCGACCGTCAGTGTGACCATGTAGCTGGACACGAGCCGTTTGACGAACTCGTCCTCGAAACCCTTGAAGTGGTCGCGATAGAACACCGCATAGGTGAATGCGGCTGTAAACAGCAACGACACCAGGACAATCAAAATGGCGTGTAGGTTGGAGAGCTGTTCGCCCAGCACCCAGACCTCCTCGGTATACCCGACCGGGATTGCGAGCACGGTTGCACCGACCAAGATTTCGGCGAGATCACGGAGACCGAACTCGACTCCCAGCGGCATCACCACCCGGTGCTCGACATTGCCGGATTCGTCCTTGACCTCGCGAATCAGATGCAACCTGCCATCGATACGCTGAACGGACCTCTTCGGAATCTTGAAGTCTTTCATGAGACCGGTATCAAAAAAGGACAGGAAAGTCGGATAAAGATCATCAGAAGTAGATGGCCCCGTAGAGCATGACCCCGGTAAGGGTGTTGTTGAGATTGCCGAACTGATCATCGCCGTCGACGTCGACATCGAGACCGAGCACGTTAAGACCCGCCCCGATACCGAACCTCTTCGAAAGGCGGTACTCGGCCACCGCATAGAAGTCCTGAAAGGTGCCGCTGTACTTGCCGTACTTGACCATCAGGACGTCGGCGGTGAAGAGTACCTCGAGCTTCGGATTCACCTGATAGACGAGACGTCCGCCGATCACAGGAAGTGGTGCGGTAATACCGGCCCGCTCGCTGAAGTTGTCATCGCCGAGACGATCCGGTCCCGCATCGACCCCGAGCTCGAAGTCGACCACGTGCACGCCGGCCGACAGACCGAGCCTGACCTTCGGATCGTCGTGGAAGAGCCACGTGTAGACGGTCTTGTAGATCGCAATGTCGGTGAATGTCTCCACTCCAACCCCGATTTCGAACTCGCGTCGAGGGAAATTGATGGTCCGCTCGAGCCTTTTCCCTCCTTCACGTTTGATGCTGAACCAATCGAAGTCGAGCTGGCTCCGCTTGTTGAACCGGTAGGTGAACAGAGCCCTCGGCACCGTCGCCGAGTCGCTCAGCCCAAGGTCCTTCGAGATATCGATGTGGAGGCCGAGTGGAAAGTTCTGCGATTTCACGCCGACCGCGGTGTCGATTTGGAAGACCCAGAAAGCCCCCAACCGCAGGGCCCCACCTCGATGCGGGTTGCCCTTGTGACCCTCCTCATCCTCCGCGCCCACCGAAGGGACCCATACGACCCAACACAAGAGCCCGGCCAACAGCACCCTGATCGTTGTCCTCATGGCCCCTCCCGTCAATCCGCTGTTCACCGCGGCCTGCCAAAGCGTTTGCCAAAGGAAATCCCGACGCCGAAGGAGTCGTAGACCTCCTTGTAGTCGTACGCCCCGCCAATTGCGATATCCCAGTCTTTCGGCAGCGGAAACGAGTACTCCAAGCCGATCTTCCAGACCCAGAAGTCCTCGTTTGTCTCGAACTCTTTTCCGCCTCCCGTGTACACCGCCAGACGGTGCACAGGTTCCCAGATGACGACCAGTGCCGTCAGAAAGGTCGGTTCGCGCTCGACCACTTCGGTCCCGCCTCCCGAGCTGTCCGACTGGGCACCGTGATCCTCTTCCGGCTCACGATTGGTCTCGACGACGAATGTCGAGAGCGTGAAATCGTTGTACCAGCCGATCGCCAGCTTGCGACCGAGCCAGTACTCGTAGTCGATGGCGATCGTGGGGACCACCACCGTGCCGATCCGGTCCTCGTTTTCGCCGCCCGAGGGCACGATCGTGTTGCCGGTGAGGAACGCGATGCGGTGCCGTTTGAACGGACCGCTTTCGTGCTCGCCACCGCTCTCGGATTCCCGGTGCTCGGCTGGTGATTCTGGAGCGCTCTCGTGGTGGACGGTTGAGCCTTCCTCCTGGGCGTGGACGGCCGGAGCAACGGCGAGCGCGAGCGCGGTCAACAGGATCGAAAACCGGCCGATCGAGCCGTAGCCTCTTGGGTGTGTGATTTCATTCATGTCTTCCTCCCGTTGTTCGCCGCGATTCTGGTCGCCGATGACCCATGATCATCTCTAGAAAGACTCCCCAACGTAGAAGTACCAGGCGTCGGAGTCCTTGCCCCGGGCCCAGTCGACGCTGAGGTTGAGACGGTGCTCCTCGGAGAGCATGAACCGGATACCGAGGCCGGCGCTCGGGAGCAGGTTGTCCCGGCTGAAATCGCTCACCGACTCCGCCACCTGCCCGAAGCCGGCGAACGCGACCATTCCGAAACGTTTCCAGAACCTCCATCGAAGCTCGGCCTGGGTCGCGAACATGGCTGCGTCGCGGTATTGACCGCCGATGTAGCCACGGAGATCCACTCCCTGGCCGAACTTGCAGAGGGCGTAGTAAGGCGCGTCACCGGGCGCCGCGCAGCCCATGAATCGTGCGGCGATGACCTTGTCTTTTCCGACGCCGCGATAGAGATCGTATGCGGCCTTGACAGACTCGAAGTCGAAGTCGGAACCGAGGGCCTCGTTCGCGAAGCTCCACGAGAACTCGAAGAGGCCGCCTTTGTACGAGTTGAACTGGTTGTCGCGCGTGTCGTATTCGGCCAACAGCCCGAGGCCGGCGACGGCGCTGTCGAGCTCCGCCTCGGGTGGAAGCTCGACCGGAAAACCGGGCGCCGTATCGGACAGGTCGAAGGTCGACTCGAGACGAACGTAGACGTACGACAGGCCTGCGTACCAGTTGCCCTTGAGGCGGCGAAGCGCCTTGACGCCGGCGCCCCAGCCCTTCTGGTTGACCGGCACCGACTCGCCCTGGTCGCCGGCGCCGTTGCCGATCCCGAAGAAATCGAGGTTGAGGTCGAAGTAGAGCGCACCGGCCTTGAGCTTCCAGGCATCCTCGTTGAGATACAGCGCCTGGGCGACGCCCGCGCCCCAGCTCTCAGTGTTCGTGGAGAGACCTCCAACGCCGGTATACGACGACTGCGATCCCTCGTCCATCTTGTAGAGGTACATCGCGATCGCGCCCAGTCCTTCGCCAAGGGTCGGATTGACAATTGGAATTGGCGCCGCGACGAAGTCCCGCTTCTTCTTCTCCTTCTTCGTGTCCTTGAGCTTTTCCGCTCGTTCGGCCTCGTTCTGGACGTACTCTTCCTGAGCGGATAGCGTGGTTGGAACCCATGCGATCGCCAGGGTTAGAACGGCAACGACTGCCATTCGGCTCTTACCACTGGGTATCCGCTGCCTCATCGCCCGCTCACTTGGGGATGCGGACCTTCTTCTTCTTTTTCTTCGCCGCCGGCGGCCCCTTCGTGTGTGGGGCCGGCGCGGGCCCCGGCGCCCTCGGCGTGTGTTTCGCGAGATGCGTCGTCCTGCGCTGGGTGTGGTAGATGTTCCTCGCGCGGTGGCTGTGCCGGACCTTGGTCCGGTGCCAGCCTGCGTGAGACC